>JAZRUB010000173.1:0-4524 GCA_045652305.1 Eubacteriales bacterium | reverse complement strand
CTATTATTTTTTGTCGTGTTAGAATATATAAAATACATTATTAGATGATTTTTATGGACAGATTGTTTAAACCAAACGCTATTATAGATGAAACTCCCATGACAACGAAGAAACGAAAGTTCTTATCGATAGGACTGGTTTTCTTATTGGTATACTTTATTTCTAATTTTATTTCGGGATTTATTTCTACGATACCGATGTATTATTTGATTTTTTCCGACGACACGTTTGTATCTACGATTATAGATAGTGCCACAAATTCTAATTTTGACATCTACATGGACGAATATCAAAACGCTTTAAATGAAGCTTTGAATTCTATTTTTGCTGAAAATATAACCTTAATTACCTTATTTTCGCTTTTTGCAACGGTCGGTACTATAATCGTCGTTCTCTTTTACTGCATCAAAATTGAAAAGCGCAGATTATTTACCCTTGGATTTGTTAAAAAAGGTTTCATTACAGAGTACCTTTCGGGACTAGTTATCGGTGCTCTAATGTTTTCTGCCGTCTATGGAATCATGCTATTAAGCGGTGAAGTGAAGTTTGACGGATTCAACCTTAATCTATCAATCGGAACTTTATTGCTATTCCTATTAGGATTTATTATACAAGGCGCAAGCGAGGAAATTTTATTACGTAGTTACTTCTTTGTTTCCTGTTCTGCCAACACAAATGTTTTCGTTTCGGTTTTGGCAAGTTCCGCTTTGTTTTCCGCTTTGCACTTCGGAAACCCAGGATTTAATCTTTTGGCGTTTGTAAATCTTTTCTTGTTTGGCGTATTCGCGGCGTTATATTTCCTACGCCGAGGCAGTATTTGGGGCATTTGTGCAATTCACACGGTTTGGAATTTTGCGCAAGGCAACATCTTCGGTTGCAGTGTTAGCGGTATGCCGTTAGATGATTCTGTTTTTCTCACTTCCGAAACACAAGGTGTCATCTGGAGTGGCGGCGAATTCGGTCCCGAAGCAGGTATTGCGGTCACCTTGATATTTATTATCGGTATTGCAATACTAACCTTTATGAAAAACAAGGATATAGACGGATTTTTCATAAGAACAAAAGGCGAATTTGTAAGCGATTACCTATTTAATTAAACCTATATGGAGAATATTAAATGATGGACTCTAGTAAATACCGCGTGGGATATTTCCCCGTTGATACAAAATACAGCAAATGGGTAAAAAAAGACCATATTGAAAAGGCACCTATATGGTGCAGCGTCGATATGCGCGATGGCAACCAAAGTCTTGTTATCCCCATGAGCCTTGAAGAAAAAATCGAATATTACAAGGTACTTTTGGAAGTCGGGTTTAAAGAAATCGAAGTAGGTTTCCCTGCCGCAAGCGAAACAGAATATGAATTTTTGCGTACTCTTATCGATAATAACATGATTCCTGACGACGTGACCGTTCAGGTGCTTACACAATGTCGCGAACACATAATTCGTAAAACTTTTGAAGCATGTAAAGGTGCACCCAGTGCAATTATACATTTTTACAATTCGGTTAGCGTTGCACAGCGCGAACAGGTATTTAAAAAATCGAAAGATGAAATCAAAAGAATTGCTATTGAGGGAGCTACACTTGTAAAGAAACTCGCAAGTGAATATGAAGGCAATTTCCGCTTTGAATACTCTCCCGAATCTTTTACGGGAACCGAACCTGAATACGCGCTCGAAGTATGTAACGCTGTTTTAGACGTATTAGAACCGTCAGAAAACAACAACGTGATTATAAATCTCCCCGTCACGGTTGAAATGAGTATGCCTCATATATACGCATCTCAGGTAGAATACATGAGTGAAAATCTCAAATACCGCGAATACGTAACCCTATCGCTCCATCCGCACAACGACAGAGGTACGGGTGTTGCCGACACAGAACTTGCGCTTCTTGCAGGTGCCGAGCGTGTTGAAGGTACACTTTTCGGCAACGGCGAAAGAACGGGCAACGTCGACATTATTACTTTGGCGATGAACATGTACTCGCACGGTGTTGACCCGAAGCTTAATCTCTCTAACATGAACTATCTTGTCGAAAAATACGAGAAATGCACAGGAATGCGCGTTTACGAAAGAGCGCCTTATGCAGGAGCACTTGTATTCGCGGCATTTTCGGGAAGTCACCAAGATGCTATCGCAAAGGGAATGAATTTCCGAAACGCGAACAATGTACATCAATGGAACGTACCGTATATCCCTATTGACCCAGTTGATATTGGTCGTACATACGATGCGGATATTATCCGCGTCAATTCGCAATCGGGCAAGGGTGGTATCGGATATCTTCTTGAACAATCATACGGCTACACACTGCCGTCTAAGATGCGCGAACATTTAAGTTATTTGTGCAAGAGTATTTCCGACCGCGAGCACAAGGAGCTTAAGGTTGAAGATGTACTAAATATATTCACCGAAAATTACCTTAATATCGACACATACATAAAAGTTGTCGATTACAAGTTCTTGCGCGAGGACGAAACCGTAAAAATCAACATCACATTCACAAAAGATGGTGTTCAAAGCACGCTTAAAGCAGAAGGCAACGGTTCGTTGAGTGCTATTAACAATGCACTTAAAGCCTACACAGGCGAGGAATACACGTTACAAGTCTTTACCCAGCACAGTATGCAGGGTCAAGGCTCAAACAGCGTTGCGGCGTCTTATATCGGTCTTGAAAGGGACAACGGAGCTATGTTTTGGGGTGCAGGTACGGATACCGACGTTATCCGTGCAAGTACCAAAGCTTTGCTTAGTGCATTCCATAATATGACCGCGGAGGGCAGATAACTATGGGCATGACAATGACACAAAAAATCCTTGCCGCTCACGCTAATTTGGAAAAGGTTTCGGCAGGTCAGCTAATCAATGCGAAATTGGATATTGTTCTCGGAAACGACATAACCACCCCTGTTGCTGTTAACGAATTTAACAAATCGGGTTTTGATAAAGTCTTTGACAAAGATAAAATCGCGATAGTTCTCGACCATTTTGTGCCCAACAAAGATATTAAAGCCGCAGAACAGTCAAAAACTTGCAGAGAATTCTCTAACATACACGAAATCAGCCATTTCTACGACGTAGGCAAGATGGGCATAGAACACGCTTTATTGCCCGAACAAGGGGTTGTGACTGCAGGCGATTGTATCATCGGTGCAGACAGCCATACTTGCACCTACGGCGCATTAGGCGCATTCTCCACGGGTGTAGGCTCAACAGATATGGCGGCAGGCATGGCGACGGGCATGGCGTGGTTCAAAGTTCCTTCTGCAATCAAAATTAACCTTAGCGGAAAACTCCCGAGGAATTGCAGCGGAAAAGACGTTATTTTAACTATCATCGGCATGATAGGTGTTGACGGTGCGCTTTACAAAAGCATGGAATTTGTCGGAGAGGGTGTCAAATCGCTCTCTATGGACGACAGGTTATGCATTTGTAACATGGTGATTGAAGCGGGTGCAAAAAACGGTATATTCCCTATTGACGACATTACAAAAGCATACCTTAACGGCAGAAGCGAACGAGAGCCAATCTTCTATACGGCTGACGAAGATGCGAAATATGATGAAATCATTGATATTGATTTAAGCAAAATCGTGCCTACAGTGGCAAGACCGCATCTTCCCGAAAACACTTGCTCGGCGAGTGAGTTGAACCACATAAAAATCGACCAAGTAGTTATCGGCAGTTGTACGAACGGCAGACTCGAAGATATGGAAGCCGCATATAAAATCCTAAACGGCAAAAAGGTTGCCGATGGTGTACGGTGTATCATTATTCCTGCTACAATGCAGATTTTGCGCGAGTGTGTAACGCGCGGTTGGTACACGGCGTTTATTGATGCGGGTGCGGTAGTTTCTACCCCTACCTGTGGACCTTGTCTTGGCGGTTACATGGGAATTCTTGCAAAGGGTGAAAGATGTATTGCTACAACTAACCGTAACTTCGTAGGACGCATGGGACATACCGAAAGCGAAGTTTATCTTGCTTCGCCTTATACCGCCGCCGCAAGTGCGATTGCCGGTTATATAACCGAGTACAAGGGGGATTTATAATGAACACGCAAGGAAAAGTTTTTAAATATCCCGACAACGTCGATACCGACGTTATTATTCCTGCACGTTATCTTAACACCCCCGATGCTAAGGAACTGTCGCTTCATTGCATGGAGGATATAGACGCTAATTTTGTAAAAAAGGTGAAAAGCGGCGATATAATCGTTGCAGGATACAATTTCGGTTGCGGTTCTTCACGCGAACACGCGCCTTTGGTTATAAAGACTTGCGGTGTCGGTTGTGTTATTGCAAAAAGCTTTGCAAGAATATTTTACAGAAATGCTATAAACATAGGTCTTGCGATATTGGAATGCCCCGAGGCAGTTGACGAAATTAATAACGGCGATGAAGTGTCTGTGGATTTTGACACAGGTATTATTACCAACGTCACAACGGGCAAAACATATACCGCACAGCCCTTCCCTACTTTTATCCAAAATATAATAAAAAGCGGGGGTTTACTCGCTT
>JAZRUB010000172.1:0-20907 GCA_045652305.1 Eubacteriales bacterium | reverse complement strand
GAATGAATACCTTGTTAGGACCGTAAAGTACGATTACGCCTGCGTAACCCTTTTCGTTCTTGATAATTTCTTTAACAGTACCTTCAACGAGTTCACCCGATTCGTTTGCAGCCTTGATAGCTTCCCAATACTTGTGCATATCAATCTTCTTTTTAGAAAGAAGCACAGTACCGTCGGAATCGCTGAATTTTCCGCAGATAACTTCAACCTCATCACCGACTTTGAAAAGTTCGTTGAGATTAACGCCGCTTTCTGCGGTAATTTCGTCGTACGGAAGTATTCCTGTATGCTTCGTACCAAGGTCTACTTTGACCTCAGTAGGATTGACTGCCGAAACAATTCCGGTAACCCTTTCACCTGTATTTAAAGTTTTGAATGACTGTTCGAGCATCTCGGCAAAGCTGAGTTCCTCTCTTGCGATGTCTGCCATCTTGTTATAAACCTCCTGTATTATCCCGCTAGGTGTCGATGCACCTGCGGCTATTGCAATTTTATTGGCAGAACGTATAAGTTCTGCATGATTAACAAGTTCGGCTGCGGATTCTATCATTATAGACTGTTTGCATACCGCACTTGCTATGGCAAATAATTTTGCCGTATTGGAACTATTTTTTCCTCCGACTACAACCGTCAAATCGCTTTCCTGCGCCAATTCGCGCGTTTTCTTTTGACGATTCTCGGTCGCACTGCATATCGTTTCGTAGATACGCACGTTCGGGTAAAGTTCCTTTATTCTATCTTTACATCTTATCCATTCAGCACCCGAATAGGTGGTTTGAACGGCAAGTATACAATCTATTTCGCTAACAAAACCGTCTTCGTGCGAGGCGTCTATATCTGCCTTATTCGCATACACGACGCTTTCGCCGTTGGCAAAACTCATTATCCCCTCAACTTCGGGATGTTTGGCATCGCCGATAACGATAACCTTCGTCGAATCGGATTGAGAAGCAACGATTTTATGAATTTTAGCAACGTATGGGCAGGTTGCATCAATATATTCCAACCCGCGTTCCTCAAGCGACGCGATAATCTGTTTTTTCGTGCCGTGAGCACGTAAAAACACCGTAGAGTCGTTAGGAACGTCTTTTATGTCCTCGGTTCCGATGAAAACCACACCGCGTTTTTTCAAAGTTTCATTAAAAAGGCGGTTATGTATAAGTTCTCCGAGGCAATACACTTTTTTATCCGAACCGTCAAGTTGTTCGTTTATCATATCAACGGCGCGTTTAACGCCGAAGCAAAAACCGCTGTATTCGGAAATCTTAATATCAGCCATGATTGTATTTACAAAAATCCTCGCAAAGTTTCGAGAATGCATAGATTGCAATCTCATGCGAATTCGGGTGTTCGTTTATTGCCGAATATTCCTCATAAGGAATCGGTTTTCCTATATAAACGTGTACTTTACGGAACAATTTGGGCTTTTTATTCTTTTTGCCGTAACAAATCGTAACCGGAAGCAAAGTCGCTTTTGTGCGAGTTGCCATAAGTCCCATACCCGCAAGTGCTTCTTCGGGCTTCGGAAAGTCCTGAGGAATACGCGTTCCCTGCGGATAAATTCCTACATTGTTGCCGGACTTAACAATATCGCAGGTCTTTCTCAATGCGGCAATGTCGCTTTCGCCCCTATTTACCGTAACCACGTTACACATCTTGAACACAACCTGTATAAACTTCGATTTGAGCAAATCGCTCTTCGCCATGAAGTACGCCGGCTGTTTGAGTGCAGATGCGGTGAAGAAGGGGTCGGCAAAGGAAGTATGGTTTGAAAAAGCGATATATCCACCCTCAACAGGTTCATTTTCTCTTCCGTGATACTCAACACGGAAAAAAATCTTTGCCAAAAACCTTGCTATTGCACGGACGAATTTGTAACCTGTCATAGTTTGATAACCTTATCTATAATTGCTTTTGCCTTCTGTACCGTTTCTTCAACGCTTAGTCCCGAGTTGTCAAACATAATCGCATCGGGTGCAGGAACGGCAGGCGCAATCTTTCTGCTACTGTCATTAGCATCGCGCCAATTCATGTCGGCAAGAACTTCCTCGTAAGTAGTTTTTACCCCTTTTTCGCAAAGTTCTGCATAACGGCGTTCGGCACGGGCTTCGTTCGAAGCGGTAACAAATATCTTCACCTGTGCATCGGGAAGAATAACAGTACCAATATCTCTGCCATCCATAATAACGTTATTCTCACGCGCAATACTGCGTTGAGTTTCAAGAAGAAATGCACGAACTTCGGGTATTTTGGAAACGTCTGACGCATATTTTGAAATTACTGGTGTGCGAATCTCATCGCCTATGCGTTTGTTTCCGAGATAAACGACGCCTCCGCCGTTTTCGAGCTTCATTTCAATTTTAATTTCGGGAAGAACCGAAACGATAGCCTGAACGTCATCGGAAGCAATTCCGCGTTCCGAAACGAAAAGACCTATTGTGCGGTATAATGCGCCGGTATCTATATAAACAAAGCCGTATTCTTTAGCGAGATTCTTCGCCAACGTGCTTTTGCCCGAACCCGAAGGTCCGTCCAACGCTATTTTATAAGTTTCCTTTATCATAAATATCACCAATTTATGATTATACATACTTTCAACCAACTTTTCAATAGTTTTTTCGAAAATAAAAGACCTTTTACAAAAAATAAACATTTTCGAAGAAAACCATAATACACTTTTTAATAATATAATTGTAATGTTTTTTGCGTGCGCTCAAACAAATCCGCGTTGTTAAATTTTGGTCTTGACATCGTGCAATGATTAGTGTATAATGTGAGAAGCATTTGAGCTAAAATTAAAAAAGGAGAATTAACGATGAAAAAATTATCTCTCGTTCTCGCACTCGTTCTCGTATTCACCTGCTTCGCATTCGTAGCATGTGGCGACGAAACCGCTACCAGCTCTGACGCTGGCTCTTCCGCTGCTTCTTCCGAAGCTACCTCTTCCGAAGCTACTTCCTCTGAAGCTGCTTCCTCTGAAGCTGCTTCCTCCGAAGATGCTTCTTCTGAAGCTGCTTCCTCTGAAGATGCTTCCTCTGAAGCTGAAACTTCTTCCGAAGCTGAAACTTCTTCTGAAGCTGAAACTTCTTCCGCACCCGAACAAAACGGTACCGCTGGCGGCGCTGCAGAAAATCCTACCGGCACTAACGTAGCTCTTAACAAGTCCTACACCGGTGGCGACGTTGCTTCCTCTTCGCCCACCTACTCTGCACTCCTTACCGATGGTAAGAAGAGCAACGTAGGCGCTTACGACTCCTCTTGGTTCGGCTTCTGGTACAACAAAGATGCTACCGTTCCCAGCAACAACTGCCCCGACGGTGTCGGCACTGTAGTTGTTGACCTTGGCAGCAAGGTAGACAATCTTAACGCTATCAGAGTTAACATGTGGGGTTGCAACGCTTCGGGCATCATGGCTCCCGAAAGCGTAGTTGCATACGTTTCTAACGACGGCACCAACTTCACCGAACTCGGCGAACTCGTTCTTCCTGAAGGCGACGATCCCGCATGGGCTTCTCTCGCTCTCAGCAACGTTTCTGCTCAGTATGTAAAGCTTGTCTTCACTGCAGCAGGCACTTGGACTTTCATTAACGAAATCGAAGTTTACGCTTAATTTAAGCAACAATAAAAAGGCTTCTTCGGAAGCCTTTTTTGTTTTTTAAAAACCAATCCGCATAATTTAAAACTGCAATTTACGGTTCATCATATCGGCAACAGGCAAAACCATTGCGCCCAAAACGCCCCAAAGTAATGTATAAAGAAGACACACCTGACCGTGAACATTAAACGGCATACCGCTATAATCCCATACGTTCATTTTTAGCAGGATATTAAAAATCACCCCGAAAATAAACTCTATAGCCGTAACTCCCAAAGCGCACAGCGATGATTTATATATAAGTGTCCGTTTTTTGCACTTTTCGGCTATTAGCGAAAACAGCACGAAACATATACCACCTGCGATTATCATGGTCCAATGTGTGCGTCCGCGCCATATAAGTTCGATAATTCCGTAACCGATACCGCCCGATACGAAAAACACCATTTTCTTTTTAATTTCCAATAAAATCCCCCCGAAATATTATTATCTTTCGGCGATTTTATATACATGTCTTTTGTTCTGTTGATTTATTCATGAAGCCTTTTGCTTTAATTTACAGAAGGCTTTTTGTATTTGTTTGTGGATGATAAGTTTTATCCTTTTGAGAATAAAGGTTACTCTTTGAGGACGCGACTTACCTTTGCAAGGTTCCTTGTAACACATACCGCTACCAAAAAAACAGCAAAGAGAGCAATATTCTAATAAATAAAACACTATTTTCTGGCTCTGGTATCGGTTTCCCCAAGTAAATAATCAATACTTGTGTTGTAAAATCTTGCAAGTTTTATAAGTATCGCGGTAGGAATGTCATTTTCACCCGTTTCGTATTTCGAATACCCTGTTTGAGACATACCAAGCATTTTTGCCACTTGAGTTTGATTCAAATCTCTGTCCTCGCGTAAATCTCGGATTCGTGGATACATATTATCCCTCCTATGACTTTTCTTTCAGTATATGTTAACCTGAAACAGAGTATTGACAATCAACCTAAATTAAGTTAAAATATTGCACATGTTAAATTTTAAGGAGGTTTAGCTATGCTAGATAGGCTTCACGCTTTCTTATCAGAACTACTTTTAAAGACGGGCGTTTTGGATGTTTTTGCGTTTCGAGGACTTCGCAAAGCCATAATAGAAAAAGAAGATTTAAGGTTCTATGTGAAAGCAACCATTAAGCAAGATGAATTTCAATCTACTGCGAAACAGAATGTTGAAGAAATGCTACAGGATAAACTATATTTTCTGTGCGAAGAACGCAGAAAAAATCAAGTGGAATCGTTCCGCAAAAAGTACGTAGAAACGTTGGTATTAAAAGGGTTTGCGTTTTTTTGCCTTTTTATGCTTCCAGTATGTGTAATTGTAATGAACTCCATTGAAGATGAACGGAGCATATTTTATGCCCTTGCGTTATTTGGAGGAGCGGCGTTGTTGATATTTGCGTTTACTTTCATAAGCTTATTAAAAAAGGGAAACGGTGTGAAATCCGACCAACGAAAAGCGGTAATTGAGCTTATTTGTCAACACGCAGAATTATCTCAATCCATTATAGAAAAATATTGCGACGATTTGGCGTCTGTTTCTGTTCAAGAATATCTAAAAAACGAAATTTCGGATGTACAAGTGTTAAAAAAACTTCAAAACGATCCTACGGCGAAACATCTGAATGATTTTCTTAGTCAATCGGTAGAGTCAACTTTAGAAGATTCAAAAAAAGCCATCAGATCGGCGTTGTCGGAAGATCCATTTACTGCTATGATAAGAGCATTCAATGAATTCAAAGGTCAAATAAATCTTGGATATTCTACACCAAAGAGCTCGGAACGTTCCTACATCGATAGTCTTGAGGAAAATCGAGCAAAGATAAGGCAGGGTCAAGCAGACAGAACTGCACACACCGCAGGCATGCATCAATGCAGTAAATGTGCAAATCGCAGTTCCTGCCCTTCAAGCTCTCGTCATCAAAACAGAGGAACGTGCGGAGCTTTTAGACCAAGATAAGATATAGCGCAACGTGCATAATAGAGGTCTTTTGCAATGCAGACATTGTTCTCGAAAAGACAAATGTAGGTTCTGGGTTAAGAGCAATAACAAAGGTAATTGTTCTTCATATAGACCTTGTTTATATCAAAGGATAATGGTAAGAATAATGGCACTAAAAAAATATTCAAGCGAAGTTGACAAACTTCAAAATGAATAAATGCAATAATCATCAAGACTAAATAAAAAAGCCTTTTGCTTTTAAAAGCAAAAGGCTTTTTTGTGTTTGTTTGAGGATAATAAGTTTTATCCGTTTTGAGGATAAACTTTATTGTTCGAGGACAATCGTATTATTCCCACTCGATGGTGCCCGAAGGCTTAGGCGTGAGGTCGTAAAGTACGCGGTTGATGCCGTCGACCTCGTTAGTGATGCGAGAGGTTATCTTGTGAAGAACTGCGTAAGGAATTTCCTCAATCGTTGCGGTCATTGCGTCGAGAGTGTTGACAGCGCGGATGATTGCGGGCCAACCCTCGTAACGGCTATCGTCCTTAACGCCGACACTCTTTATATCGGGGATAACAACGAAATACTGCCAAACTTTTTCTGCAAGTCCGTTTTTATCGAATTCGTCACGCAAGATAGCATCCGCTTCGCGGAGAGCATTTAGTCTGTCACGAGTGATTGCGCCAAGGCAACGAACGCCCAATCCGGGACCGGGGAACGGCTGACGATAGACCATTGCATGAGGCAATCCGAGTGCTTCGCCAACAACGCGAACTTCGTCTTTGAAAAGAAGTTTTATAGGTTCAACAAGTTCAAACTGCAAGTCTTCAGGCAAACCGCCAACGTTGTGGTGCGATTTAACCGCTTTTTTGCCCTCTGCTTGTTTGATACTTTCAAGAATATCGGGATATATTGTACCTTGTGCAAGGAAAGAAATGCCTTCGAGTTTACGTGCTTCGTCTGCGAAAACGTTTATAAATTCCGCACCGATTATCTTTCTCTTGCTTTCGGGGTCACTGACACCTGCCAAAAGGTCAAGGAAACGGTCGGTTGCATCAACGTAAATAAGGTTAGCGTCCATTTCATCCTTGAATATTTTTACAACGTCCTCGGACTCGTTTTTACGCATAAGGCCGTGATTAACGTGTACGCAAACGAGTTGCTTGCCGATAGCTTTTACAAGCAATGCGGCAACTACCGAAGAATCGACACCGCCGGAAAGAGCAAGAAGAACCTTTTTATCGCCTACCTGTGCACGGATTTCGGCAATTTGTTCATCGATAAAAGCGTTTGCTAATTCAAAGTTTGTGATACGCGCCATAGAATCGGGGCGAAGATTATTTTGCATCATTAAGTTCCTCCTACTTACTTTGCCTTAAAAATATTGATGAAACATTATAGCAGTTGTTTTGAATAATTACAAGAGAAATTTACGCGAAATTACAAAAATTTACAAACTTATTTTTGTTAATGATAACAAAAAGCGGTTCTGCGAAAAGCAGAACCGCAAACGAAAAATATTTAACTTAACCAATCTACAAGATTGCCAAGGTCGTCTAAATCACCAAGGCCATCCATTTCTACAGAATCGGAATCAACATCAGCGTCGCTCCAATTTACATACCAATCGCCATCGATGTAATAGCATGTATAGGTGTCAGCGATATTATTGTAAATGCAGTTTCCGTCGTCATTTTCAAAAACGATTTCGCCGATCACTCTTACTTTTGCAACTTTACTAATAGCGTCTTTTACGTCACCGTAGCCTTCATTGCTGAATTTAGACGACTTGATGATTGTATCGAAAGCGTCATCCTTCTTGTCATAAATATTGCAATAGCGAATTTCATAATCGAAAGAATAATCATCAAACATTTCGGATAATTTTTGAGCAGCCTTGACAGTTTCTTTCAAAGTTTCGCGATTGTTATCAATAGAGTTTTTTTCTGCATCGAGAACATCACCGCTGCCAAGAAGATCTACAAAAAGTTCCTTGTCATATTTGTAACTAAGTTCATAAAGCGCTTCATAGTCGAAATCCTCATATCTTGCCACTAATGCAGCTTCAACCGCACCATCGGGAGAAGAGTTTGCACCGCAAGCGGTAAGTACCGGAACAACACAAATAAGCATTGCAAGGAGAAGTGCTATTTTTTTCATAGGAATATACCTCCAAATTTTTTTGTTGACTTATTATATCACAATGATAATATAATTGCAACATCTTTTTACAATTTGCTCACCTTTTTAACAATATTTCCCTAATAATCATAATATGATGGTTATTCGAATATGTTTTTATAAGATAATAGTTGAACGGAGATGTTGATATGAAAAAACTGTTTTGTTTGATTTTTGCGATGATTTTTTTCCTTTTTCCTTGCTCTGCGACTGCTACGGAAGTTGGAGCAATATATCCTTACGACCTTAGCATGAATGAGTTTTGGTTCGAGCCTGCAAGTGCCGAATACGTAAGTGACGGAGATGCAAAAGCATTACTGCTTATGGAATACTCAACGGGAAAGGTGCTTTTCGCCGAAAACGAGACCGAACATCTGCCTCTCGCATCGGTGACCAAGGTTATAAGCACGTTGCTTGTTGTAGAAGCTATCGACAGCGAAAAAATAACGCTAAACGACATGGTTACGGTTTCGGAATATGCGGCAAGCATGGGCGGTTCGCAGGTGTTTTTGGAAGCGGGAGAGCAGATGAGCGTTGAAGATTTGCTTAAATCGCTTATCGTTGTATCTGCGAATGATGCAACGGTAGCTTTGGGTGAATATATTTGCGGAACAGAAGCGGCTTTTGTTGCTGCCATGAACGAACGCGCCAAAGAGTTGGGTTGCGAAAACAGCAATTTCGTGAACACAAACGGACTTCCTGCTGAAAACCATTATTCCTGCGCACTTGACATCGCCATTATAACTCGTGAATTGATGAAGCACGAGCTTGTTTTCAAATACACAAGTATATGGATGGACACCATACGCAACGGTGCATTCGGATTAGCCAACACGAACAAATTGATACGTTTTTACAAAGGCGCAACGGGAATGAAAACCGGATTTACGGGAGAGGCAAAATACTGTCTTTCGGGAACGGCACAGCGCAACGGTATGCATTTAATTGCAGTAGTTTTGGGCGCATCAACAAGTGACAAACGCTTTGCCGCTGCAAAGGGAATGCTTGATTACGGATTTGCCAACTATTCGATTATCACTCCCGAAATACCCAATCTCGAGCCGATATCCATCACTCGCGGTGTATCAGACAGCGCAAGTCTTAAAGCAGAACCGATAAGTATTCTATTGGAAAAAGGGAACGATGCTAAAATAGAAACGCAATGCGTCATCAACGAAAATCTGCAAGCGCCTGTCTTTGAGGGTGATGAAGCAGGTTATATCGCGTATTGCCGAAACGGTGAGGAGCTTGCCCGTACGAAAGTTTACGTCACCGAGTCGGTAGAAGAAGTATCTTACGGTTCGGTGCTTTGGGAAATATTTAAAATTTTAATGTTCAAAAGATAAAGGTTATTGAAAACGCGACGGGGGTGAGGTATAATGAAAGTGTAGATTGCATCGATTATATTTCAAACGCAGTCGATTTTTACCGACATTATAAAAGAAAGAGGTTGAAAACAAATGAAAATAAGATTAATTTGTATTTGTTTATTATGTGTATTCTTGCTTTGTTCTTGCAATAATTCCAACATACAACTCTCGAAGGATGAATCTTCTATTGACGCATCGGTAAATATATCCATCTCCGAAACGGTCGATGACATCCACGACCATTCCGAAAGTTCTAAGCAGACCGAACATACCCTTGCCGATTATACGGCAGACGAACCTTTGCTCAACAAATACAAAAATTCATTGAACAAAATGACCGAAAATGTCGACACCGAAAAATATACCAATTCCAAACAACTCAATATTATTGTGGGAATCAAAAACGAACACAGTTTTGATGAGGCGATGGAACTTTTGAATTATTTTCGTAATTCCACCAAAGGGTATAACTGGTACAAAAAAGTCCCTTTGACTACCGATAACGAAGAAAACAGCAAAAGCGATGAAGATGCTTTTGAAAGATTTGGCAGTTTCGTGTGTTACGATAACAGGTTTGCGCTCGAAAGCGGTGCTCAGGTGCATTTAGTCGACTGTAACAAAAACAATTTGTGGTTTCACTGGGAGTATCTTTATCTATCTCCTAAACTTTCTTCGCTTTGCGGAAAAAACTTTGATGACGTTCCTAAGGAAGACGATTTCAAACTTGCAACCAAAGCATTTTTTACAACCTATCTACCGGAATATTTTTCCGAAAATGCGGAAATACGTATTGTTGAAATGTCGGAAAAAACAGTAACCGCCTACGTTGAGTTCCCTACAATCGAACTCGATCCCGAAAATCCCAAGTCCGTTTATGCGCCGATTGCAGCTACGCTTGAATTCAGTAGTTATGAAGACGACATTAAACTTGCGCATAGTAACGAAAAGGCTGTTTTGCGCCAACTGACACTTGAGTATCCTTCCGAATTTAAAGAGCTTGAAACAGTTATGAAAATCGTTTTAAGTGCAGACGACGCTTGGAAAAACGTCGTCAACGGCGATTGCTTTGAAACCACTTATGAGGAAGAAAATAATATTTCGTTTGCTTTGGGCGACATATTTGTTCACGATTACTATATTGATTACCATATTTACAATGATAATTACCAACCCTGCTACACCTTTATCTGCTCGGCAAAGGACGGCAATTCTCTGTTTAGCGTAGTGACAAGAGCGACATAAGAAACATCAATCGAAAACGCAACGGGGTTGATGTATAATGAAAAAGAGGTGAAACAATATGATTATAGAAGGATTACAAAAATTAACCCTACTTGACTTCCCCGGACACGTCGCATGTACGGTTTTCGCGCATGGATGCAATCTTCGCTGTCCCTTCTGCCACAATGCAGGTTTGGTCATACGCAAGCCGTCTAATATAATAAATATGGAAGAAATTTCGGATTTTCTCAAAAAACGCAAAGGCATCCTTGACGGAGTCTGCCTTACGGGCGGTGAACCGTTGGCACAAAAAGACGCTATCGAATTTTTGCGTTTTGTGCGTAGCTTTGGATATAAAATAAAGCTTGATACAAACGGTTTTTATCCCGAACGGTTAAAAGAGATTATCGACGAAGGGCTTGTTGATTATATCGCCATGGATATAAAATCGTCTCCTGAAAATTACAAGTCTGCAGTCGGTATAGATGATATCGACATCACGCCTATGATGAAAAGCGTTGATATAATAATGTCATCGGGAATAGATTACGAATTCCGCACCACAGCGGTCAAGGGACTACATCTTGTGTCTGACTTCGAGAAAATCGGGGTTTGGTTAAGCGGAGCAAAGCGTTATTTTGTACAACAATTTATTGACTCGGGCGATTTGATATCAAACGGCCTAAATGCCTTTTCAAAGGAAGAAACCGAGGAAATCCTTGCGGCAGTAAGGAAACACATTCCACATGCCGAATCACGCGGTTTATAAGCAGTGGAAAAAATATCCATAATTCGACACGACATATTGTGCAGTTTTTACGAAACCACAATATGTTGTGTTTTTCTATTGACAAGCACTCTATATTATGGTATTCTCTATCTTGCCGAAAGGCGTTTGACAAAAACAATTTTTTAGATATAGAAAGGGTAACAGATTATGTATCAGGTTGTTAAAAGGAATGGCAAAACCGCTGAATTTGACATTAAAAAAATAGCTGCCGCACTCGAAAAGGCGTTTGAGGCTTGCGAAAGACCTACTCATCCCAGCGTTATTGATTTCCTCGCACTCAAAGTTACCTCGGATTTTGAAACCAAAATCAAAGACGGGTATATTGCAGTTGAGGATATTCAGGACTCTGCGGAAAGCGTGCTTGCACAAGCAGGTTATGCAGACGTTGCAAAGGCATACATCCTTTATCGTCGTCAAAGAGAAAAGCTTCGTAACATGAAATCTACCATGCTTGACTATAAAGCATTGGTTGACAAGTACGTTAAAAACGTCGACTGGCGTGTTAAGGAAAACAGTACCGTTACCTACTCGGTAGGCGGTCTTATCCTCAGTAACTCGGGTGCTATCACCGCACATTACTGGCTTTCCGAAATTTACGATGACGAAATAGCAAATGCTCACCGTAACTCCGATATTCACCTCCACGACCTCTCGATGCTTACCGGCTACTGTGCAGGTTGGTCGCTTAAACAGCTTATCCAAGAAGGTTTGGGCGGTGTTCCCGGAAAGATTACTTCCTCTCCCGCAAGTCACCTTGCTACGCTTTGCAACCAGATGGTCAACTTCTTGGGAATCATGCAAAACGAATGGGCAGGCGCACAGGCATTCTCGTCTTTCGACACCTACTTAGCACCGTTTGTAAAGGTTGATAACCTTTCCTACGAACAGGTTAAGAAGTGCATCGAATCCTTCATTTACGGCGTAAATACTCCTTCGCGTTGGGGTACTCAGGCACCCTTCTCGAACATCACGCTTGACTGGACCGTTCCCGATGACCTTGCAGAACTCAACTGCATCGTCGGCGGTAAGGAAATGGACTTCAAGTACAAAGACTGTAAAGCCGAAATGGATATGATTAACCGTGCGTTCATCGAAATCATGATTGAAGGCGACGCTAACGGCAGAGGCTTCCAGTATCCTATCCCCACCTACTCGATTACAGCAGATTTCGACTGGTCGGAAACCGAAAACAACAAGTTGTTGTTCGAAATGACCAGTAAATACGGTACTCCCTACTTCTCCAACTACGTTAACAGCGACATGGAACCCAGCGACGTTCGTTCGATGTGCTGCAGACTTCGTCTTGTCCTTCGTGGACTCCGCAAAAAGTCTGGCGGTTTCTTCGGAAGTGGCGAAAGCACAGGTTCTATCGGCGTTGTAACAATCAATATGCCTCGTATCGCATATCTTGCGGCTAACGAAGAAGACTTCATGAAGCGCCTTGACCACCTTATGGATATTGCGGCTCGTTCGCTCAAGGTTAAGAGAACCATCATTACAAAGCTTCTTGAAGAAGGTCTTTATCCCTACACCAAGCGTTATCTCGGCTCGTTCGACAACCACTTCTCCACTATCGGTCTTGTCGGTATGAACGAAGCAGGTCTTAACGCTAAATGGATTCGCAAAGACATGACCCACGTTGAAACACAAGAATTCACAAAACGTGTTCTCAACCACATGCGTGACAGACTTTCCGACTATCAGGAAAAATACGGCGACCTCTACAACCTCGAAGCAACTCCTGCGGAATCTACCGCATACCGTCTTGCAAAGCACGACGTAAGCCGTTATCCCAGCATCATCACCGCAAACGAAAACGGTACTCCCTACTACACCAACTCCTCCAACCTTCCCGTTGGATATACCGATGATATTTTCGAAGCTTTGGCTATTCAGGACGATATACAGACACTCTACACATCGGGTACTGTATTCCACGCGTTCCTCGGCGAAAAATTGCCCGACTGGAAAGCTGCGGCTAACCTCGTACGCAAGATAGCAGAAAACCACAGACTTCCCTACTACTCCATTTCGCCTACCTACTCGGTATGTAAGAACCACGGTTATATCGCAGGTGAACACTTCACTTGTCCCGAATGTGGCGAAAATGCAGAAGTTTACAGCCGTATCACCGGTTACTACCGTCCCGTTCAAAACTGGAACGACGGTAAGGCGCAGGAATACAAGGACCGCGTACAGTACGACGTTATCAACAAAAACGAAGTACACGCAAAGACCGAAAAGAACGAAGAAGCTTGCGACTGCAACGCCAACGTAGGCGAAACATTACTCTTCGCTACCAAGACCTGCCCTAACTGCCGTATCGCTGCTTCTTTGCTCGACAAAGCGAATATAAATTATCGCAAGGTTTACGTTGAAGACGAACCCGAACTTGCAAAAGAACTCGGTTTGAAGCAAGCTCCTACACTTGTAGTCGGCAACGAAAAAATAGTTAACGTTTCGAACATCAAGAAGTATCTCGGCAACTAATAAATTGCAAATCCACTAAATATAACCCCCGAAAAATACTTTCGGGGGTTTATAAATGAGGTATAAACATGAATCATGATATTATTGTTATCGGCGCAGGCCCTGCGGGATTGACTGCGGCAATCTACGCGTTACGCGCCAACAAAAGTGTACTTATTCTCGAAAAATCAAGCTTTGGCGGACAGATGACTTTCTCGCCCAAGATAGAAAACTATCCCGGATTTTTGTCGGTTTCGGGCACAGAACTTGCCGACTCGCTTGTAGAACAAGCCCTTTCCCAAGGTGCAGAGGTCGAGCTTGAAGAGGTTTTGTCAATCACCGTAAACGATGACGGAAGCAAAACCGTAACGACCGATTGCGGAGAGCATAAAGCGAACGCGGTTATTATCGCAACAGGTGCTAAGCACAGATTGTTGGGCGTTAAAGGCGAAACCGAACTTATCGGTAACGGCATTTCGTTCTGCGCGGTATGCGACGGAGCGTTCCACGCAGGTAAAAAGATTGCGGTAATCGGCGGAGGCAACTCGGCACTTCAGGAGGCGATTTTGCTTTCTGAGGTTTGCGAAAGCGTAACTGTTATCCAAAACCTCGACAACTTCACAGGCGAGAGTCGTCTTGCCGAATCGCTTATGGCAAAAGACAACGTAAGCGCAATTTTCGGAACTGTTGTTACCGAATTTTTGAGCGAAAACGGCGAGCTTAGCGGACTTGTCGCTAAAAACGTCAAAGACGGCACCGAAACGAAAATGGACTTCGAGGGCGTTTTCGTCGCTATCGGACTTTCGCCCGATACGAAGATTGCTGAAGGTCTTGCCGAGCGTGACCAATGGGGCTATATCGTTTCCGACGAAAAATGCCTTACTTCGACAGACGGCATTTTCGTAGCAGGCGACTGCCGTACAAAAGGCGTTCGTCAGATAGCAACCGCAGTTGCAGACGGCGCAACCTCGGCTTTGGCGGCTATTTCATATCTCGATAAATAATAAAAAAGAAATTAACCCTTGGTCGGTGAAAATACTGACCAAGGGTTATTTTATATTTGTTTCGTTATGCTTATTTAACCTTGTAAGTACCAAGTACGATACGTTTTACAAGTACGTAGTCGGTTGCGTCGACGTCGCTGTCTGCATCAATGTCGGCAACGATTTTTTGCTGTTCGCTAAGTTCGTAGGTATTAAGAACCGCACGTTTAACGAGGACATAGTCGGCAGCGTCAACGTCACCGTCGCCATCCACGTCACCGAGAGTGCCTTCGATTTCGGGGTCGGAAACTTCGGGGTCTTCAACTTCAGCTTCGCTTCCGTAAACTTCTATTTCGTTCAAGAACACGTATATATCGGCAAGTTCAAACTCAACTTTAACATATCTTGCCACGCCCGAAACGTTCGTTTCGTACCAATAAGCAACGTCATCAAGCTGACTGACGTTTGAAGGGGTTGATGCTTTTGTGAATTCGGTTCCATCGACAGAAACGTACACGTTAATCGATTTCGGCGGATATATGCCTGCTCCGCTATGATTAATCATATTAATCTTTACTTTAGAAAGCTCATAATACTTTCCGAGGTCGATAGTTACGCTTCCGATTCCGTTGGGAGCATTGACAACATTAGCTTCTGCGTCTTTGTTGTAATAGAACGCGAACCAATTGTTATCGTACGAAAGTACGGCAGAAGCCACACCATCGGTAAGGTTTGCAGTATATTGACCAAATCCGTTACCGCAACCCGAAATTACGTAATCGGCATTGAGTGCAATATTGCCGTTGGGGGTATCGGTTTCGTCGCCGTTCGTGTCGCTTTCTTTCCAAACGGCGTAAAGTGTGGTATTTGCATCGGCGGTGAAACTTCCGCCTGCCATGTAAGTTGCCTCTGTTGCGGTTTTGGATTCGGACCAACCGAGAAATTCATAGCCATCACGCGTGGGAACACTCTTGGTAAGGGTAAGCGGTGTGCCGCTAATCTTGGGTTGCGAGGTCGCTCCGCCCTTACCGCCATTTGCATCAAGCAATACGGTGTAAACACTTGTATTACCACCAACGGTGAAATATGCTTCTTTTATAAGCATGGGATTCACGTAACTGGTTTTTTCAGTACCCGAAACCGCATGGTGATTTTCGGCATTTACGAATATTACATAGGTATAATTACCTGCAGAGAGTTTGTTGAAAAGCAAAGCGTTATCGACATTGCTTCCTGCAAGGCTATACGCGTTTCCTGTTATTGTATCTCTGCCACCTGTCGCAACTGCGCCGTTGACGTCAAAACCGCTCAGTGCGTACGCAGAAACGCCGGTAATCTTGTTATAATCGGATTTAAGTGTGCCTTTTACCGCAAAAACGTTACCTAACGCGATATTTGACGGTGCGTTAGAGTTTTCGATACGCACGTCATCATACAATTCGCGGATAAATTCGGTATCGCCTGCATAAACGTAAGCAGGTGTGCCGTTAGCAAGAATCTTGTACCAATATTCGCCTTTATCGTTTAGATAAAGTGCGTATGCTTTCACCTGATGGCTTGCGGTAATGTTTGCCAAAACGGTTGATTTACTGTCAACCTCGGCAGTGCAGGGATAGGTGTATGCCTTGGTGTTCTTTGTGAATTTGATTTCACAGTAGGAGGGATAATATGTACATTTATTTATATAAGTAGCAGTTGCTTTTGCCTTTGCATCGCGTGAAGAAGCAGTGATATTCGAAAGCGCTGTACTGTTATAAAGCGAAGCAAGTCCGTTAAGTGCAAGCTGACGGTCGAGGATGTAATATCCTGCATCGGTACCTGTTGTTATTGTATTAAAATCGCCCCAAGAATTCCAGACGTTATAGGTTATGCCTGTAACGGCTTTCATGAAACCGTTAAATGTGTTTGCGGTCGTATTGCCCGAGCCGATAACCTGACAACCCCACGACCAAGCACTTCCGCCCGATTCTGCTCTTAACGAGGTACGGGTATGGATATTGATACCGCTTGCGGTATTTACAAGACCGTTAAGGTTAGAGGGAGGTGTGTAATATCCCTTGCTCGTAACAACTTGAAGCGCACCGTATTTACCTTGGTGGTTCCATGTAATCACCTTGTAAATACCGTCCATAAGCGTGGTTTGACCGTCACTCGCGCCACCCGACGTTGCCTGAGGCTGACTGGGGATAGAGGAACTATTCTCGTCATAAAATACGATGCTGTATTTTCCGCTTACCTTTTTAACAACTATACATACGGCTTGATTACGGATATTGGAAGCACTAGCTGAATACGAGTTTGCGGAGTAGTTATCCGAACCTCCCTCAAACATAAATATAGCCGACTTGCCGTTATCAAGTGCGGTGACCAAATTGGAATTTGACGACAGATAATAGCGCATCATCATATCTATGTAATCGCGCTGGGTTGTATTGGAAATAAAAGAACTGCACGTAAGACCCGAAAAATCAGGCTCTGCCGATACGGTAGTCGTCAACAAAACAACATTTGCCGAAAGCAAAAGAAGTATTGACAACACAAAGCTTAATATCCTGCGTTTCATAAAAATCTCCGTTTAATATATTTTACACAAATAATAATAACGCAAAAAAGCAAACTTGTCAATAAAAAACAAACACAAAGTATAAATGCTTTGTGTTTGTTTTATGAACAATATTATTTATTACGGTTTTGCTTCAACTACCGTTATGTTCGCTACGGATATACCGGTTTGTTCAAAAACGATATCGGTGATTTGGGTGAGTTCATCGGGAAGCAGACCGCTTTGGTTTACTATTACCGAGCAGGTTTCTCCGCTTATAACCGCAACGCAATCCGAAATGCCTTTTGCCTTGATAAGCGTTTCGATATTCGCCTCTGCGCTCATATCGTCGGCAATATCGGCAATAGAAGTAAGCGCATCTTCCTTTGCATCGGGCAATGTATCGGGATTGGCGGCAATTTCACGAAGCACCTCAAGCGCGGAATCACGCACCTGTGTACGGTTGATTATTGCCATCGCGAAGAAATCTTCGGCGGTTTCGGGATTTGCGTTTACATCTAAATCGGAAGCCGTATCATTGCTTTCTTCGCCCGAAAGATTAGAATCCACAAGCAACGTATTACCAAGCACGCGGTTGCCGTCCTCGCCTGCCACGTCTTCAGCACTATTGTTGACAAGTGTACTCACAAAAACCGCAACGCAAACGAGCATGATACATCCCACTGTTATGAATGCTTTTGTGCCGATAAGATTTTTCCATTCGATTTTCGAGATTTTTTCCTTTAATTGGGTTGCTTTTTGTTTGATGTCCATGTGTTCCTCCGTATGTTGATTTATTTAATTAAGCAGAAACGGTTTCACCGCATCAAGTCTGAACACTTATGCGATTGCTTTGTATATCAAACAAAGCACACATCAGCTCTATTATTCTGTACTGCGTTTCGTACGATGCTCCTTTGCAAACCACGGCAACGCCTGCTACCGACGGCATGGTTTCTTCGATAAGTATAGCTTCTTCGCCGCTACCGTTGCCCGCAAGAACGATAGTTTTGTCGGTTTCTTTGAAATCGCTTTCTTCGCGCACGTGTTGGTCTGTCGCGTAAACGTATCGAAACCCTTTATCCAAGGTTACAAACACCGCACAACTGTCTATCTCGGGCAATTCGAGTATAAGGTTTTGCGCCTTTTGTTCAAGCAAAGCACAGTATTCTGCCGAAGTTAAGGCATCGTCGGTCGGCAAAATCTCTTTTTCGGGCTCGGATTGAGGCAATATGAGTAAAACCAACCCTGCCAACAGACCGACAATGACGAATCCGAAACCTTTCTTTCCGAAAAGGCTTTTAAGCTTTTCTTGTATTTCTTCAGCCCTCAACTACCGTCACCTCACCCCCGAGAACACCCACAAGGTAATCCTGCGCCGAATTTGCTTTATTCATATCCTCTTGCTTCAACGCAACGCAAATACTTTCGATTGTCGGTTCTTCTTTATCCCAATCTATCTTTATGTCGCTATACACCGTATTTATGCCGAATCGGCCAAAAACAATTTGAGAAATATATTCTTCTGCCCTCTCTTCGGTCATGTCACTTGCCAATAAATACAAATCCGATGTTTTTTCCGACAATTCGTTGCTCATTTCTTGGGTTACGCTATCTGCTATATTCGATACGTCTATATTTCTAAAAGGGGTAATAATAAGTGCAACACAAATAAGCGATGCAACATAGCGTATATATTTTTCGAATCCGCCCCAAGCCAACATAGTGCAAATTGCACCGCAAACCGACGTTATAAGAAGCGTATAAAAATATTCTTTCATGCCGTCACTCCGCTTTTTACAAACACCGCCAAAGCGATTATACATATAACCCCTGCCCCCGTCACCAACGCCAAAAGCACGCTTGTGACACCCAACAGGTCATACAAAAATACGCTTTCTCGCTCACAGCCTAATGATTTTGCGATAATACCACAACCTAAAAGCAATAATTTGTTAAGCATTACTGCAATAATCGAAGGTAACACCGCCGACAACACAATAACCACACCCGATGCCCCTACCGTTCCTTTTACCACAGAAACCGATGCGATAACCGTCTTCGCGGCATCTCCGAGCATGTTTCCGATTACGGGCACGAAAACGCCCGATGCGAACTTAACGCTTCTTGTCAGATATGTATCACTCGCAGAAGCAACCGCCGTTTGAAGATAAAGCGTAAATCCCAACAATGTAAAAATAAACGCCATGAGCGTCGTTGCGGTGTTCTTTACCAAGTTCGTAACCGCGCTTAAATTCACACTCGACGGAACCGCACCGACAAGGCAAAGTGCGAACGAAATTTGCAACAATGGTAACAACACCTTGGTACAAATCGCGGATAATACAGTAAAAAACAAAGTCAAACCTGCCGTTCCTGCCGCACCCGTTGCAGTTGTGCCTCCGAACGCGTAAAGTGATGCCATTATCGGCATAAGCGTACTCATACCGACAGTCAGCGCCTCCATAGATGCTATAACAAAAACGAAAAGGTTATACAAAACCGAATAGGTAACACCCGACAACGCGAGTACCGAAATATATCCGCCTACGGCATCAAGTGTTTCGCTTCCGCCAAATTTCATGGCGGACATAATACAAGCGAGCAAAATTACAGCAAGGATTGCGCCGAAAGATTTGATTATGCTTATTCCGCTGTCGCTTAGTGCAGAAACGATTATTTGAAATGCCTTTTCGAAAACATTAATATTTTTATCTCCCGAAATTTCGTCATCGCTTAAATAGTCGTTTTTTATCTCGTCTGCACCTGCTTCGTCGGCGATACTTTGGGCGTTTTCGTTCGTGTAGGCAAACGCCGTCAACGTAAAAAAATCAAAAAGCATAAAAACGCAAAACGCGATAAAAAGTTTTTTCATCCCAACATATCCTTTGCTATCTCGAAAAGTTGTTTGACTATCGGCAGACTTATTAAAACAATTCCTACCTTGCCTGCGAGTTCGACTCTTGAAGCAAGCGTATTTTCACCGCAATCGCGGCAAATCTCGGCAGACATACGGCAACAAAACGATATCGCAAGTGCTTTGAGCATAAGCGTGAAATAGCTTTCTACCCCTTTTTCGGCGGCTATATCCTTGACAAACGTAATGAACGGCACTACCGCTTCTACCGCGTATGCCATTATCAAAGCACCTGCAACCGCCACCGCAACATTCGCAAATTCCGGGCGAAGATTGCGTACTGATGCTATAATACACGCCGTAACAACCGCAAAAGAGCATACCGTAATTATATTCACAGTCCAAATACGCTCCTAAGAGTAGAAAAGAGCGAACTTATTTCGTTTGCCAGCAACAGCATGACTATCACTACTCCTGCAACCGTAACGAATGTCGCCTGCTCGTCACGTCCGCTTTTTTGAAGTATCTGACAAGCAACGCTTACTACTATTCCTATACCTGCGATTTTTAAAATTAACGAAATTCCCAATTTCTTTCCCTTTCTACAAAAGGATTATTGCCGTCATCAATCCCAAGAGCAAACAAACCGTCTTGATGCTTTTCTGTTTGTCGGGCAGACTTTTTCGCAACGCGCTGCATTTTTCGGTCAAAAACGTTATAAGCGCGTCAAGACGGGCAATCTGTTCGTCAAGCGGAAGTTGTCCCAAACTCTCTCCGAATCGCAAACATTCTTTTTCGGTTTCCGAATCGGTTTTCAGATGCGTTACCGCCTCTTGCCACAGAACCGAAATTCCCTCTCGGTGCGACCGTAATATATCCAAAAAGCCGACTTCTTGCAAAAACCTATCGTTAAAAT
>JAZRUB010000171.1:0-7685 GCA_045652305.1 Eubacteriales bacterium | reverse complement strand
ATTCCCCACTGCTGCCTCCCGTAGGAGTCTGGACCGTATCTCAGTTCCAATGTGGCCGATCAACCTCTCAGTCCGGCTACTGATCGTAGACTTGGTGAGCCGTTACCTCACCAACTATCTAATCAGACATGAGCCCATCTTGAAGCGGATTGCTCCTTTATTATGTCGAGGATGCCCTCATCATAAAACATGCGGTATTAGCACAAATTTCTCTGTGTTATCCCCCTCTTCAAGGCAGGTTGCTCATGCATTACTCACCCGTCCGCCACTAAGTTATCTCGAAAGCAAGCTTCCAAAATAACTCCGTTCGACTTGAATGTGTTAGGCACGCCGCCAGCGTTCATCCTGAGCCAGGATCAAACTCTCTAATGAGTTGTTATATTTACTCTACCTCGCGGTAGATTAAATTTCCTGTTTTGCTCTTTTACTTTTTAAAGAATTAACGAGTCTTGTTCTACTTCACATTTAATGCTTTGTAGTACACTGTTGTTCAATTTTCAATGTCCGTTCGTGCTCTCCGCTCGCCCTCGCCTCTTGGCTCGTCTCGCGGACAGCTTGGCTATTCTATCACTTCTATAACCGTTTGTCAATACCTTTTTTGAAATTTTTTTATCTTTTTTAAAAAAACCTCAAAACACTTGCAAACACTGAGTATTTTCGACAATATTTATCTGAATTTTTGACTATTTGATAAATTTCTTTGCTTTTTCGAATGCAGAAACCGCATCGCCGTACATATAAAGCGAGCCTAACATGACAAGCGGTTTGTTCAAGCGTTTCGCTTCGGAGTATGCAACAGCAACACCGTCGTCGATGCTTTTTGCGGAATACGATGCCGTTTTAAGCTCGGCAACCTTTTCCGCCAAGCGGTCTGACGAAAGCGCACGCGGAGAGTTCGGAGTGACACAAACGAATCGTTCGGCAAAGCCACACACGAGCTCGGTCATCTTCTCCCATTCCTTATCGGCAAGCACGCCCATAAGCACAACAACCTTTTCGCCATTGAAAAAGCTCTTTACGCTATCGGTGACAGCAGTAACGCCTTGCATATTGTGAGAACCGTCAAACACAACGATGGGGTCATTTGACAGCAATTCGAACCTTGCTCTCCAACGGGCATTGGCAAGTCCCTCTCGCAAAGCCTTTTCACTTACCTCGAAACCGCGTTTGTTAAGCGCCCGCACCGTTTCGATTACCGTTGATGCATTTTCGGGTTGATAGCTTCCGCAAAGCGAAAGTTTAACATCGCTCAATCCGTCATAATCGAAAACCGTACCGGTGACATTCATTTCCTTTACGCAAACCGTATCGAGCTTCGTTCTCGTGACAGAAGTATCACATTCCTCGGACTTTGCAGATATAACCGCAAACGCATCATCGTCTCTGCCACCGTAAACGACGGGGCATTTATGTTTTATTATCCCTGCCTTTTCTTTTGCGATTTCGGCAACCGTATTTCCGAGCACCGAAGTATGGTCTATCGCCACGCCTGTTATTACCGAAACCACGGGCGATTCAATCACGTTGGTAGAATCGAGTCTGCCACCCATGCCGACTTCGAGCACGACTATATCGCAATCATGACGTTTGAAATACAAAAACGCAATCGCGGTGATGAGTTCAAACTCGGTAGGCTTGTCCTCCATAGAATCGGCAACGGGTTTTATGATTGTGACAAGTTCAGCAAGTTCATCATCGTCAATCGGCATACCGTCTATGCACATACGTTCATTAAAACGTACTATATAAGGCGAAGTGTAAAGTCCGACTTTGTAACCCGCCTTGCGGAGTATCGAGTCGAGCATGGAACAGGTAGAACCTTTTCCGTTAGTGCCTGCGACGTGGATAAAGTGCATATCCTTTTCGGGATTGCCCAATTTCTTTAACAAGGTCTCGGTACGCGAAAGTCCCGGTTTCGAACCCATCCATTCTACCGAATGTATATATTCAAGCGCTTCGTTATAATTCATCGGTTCGTTCCTTTCGCAATAGATGCCAACTGGCTGTTATTTAACATTATATATATAATGTAGGCTTCTGCCGTTCCGATAACAATATATAGAGGTACGCGAAGCAACAAAAGTTGCCATGCATAGTCGTACATCCACAGTCCCAACGACTTGATTATCATCGAGCCGAGTGCATGAGAAGAAAGCGAGATAATCAAAATTTGCAGAAATCCGTTTTTCTTTATGAGATATTTAGACAGCACACCTGCCACCGCACCGATTGACGCTGCACCGAGTGTTATAACGGGATTAATAGAGAAACCCGTCAGCAACGCAGAAACAATATCGGCTGCTGCGCCTGCCGCTGCACCGTAGACAGGACCCAACAAGAACCCTGCAAGTAAAATCGGCAAATTCTCAAACGTAATACGTATTGCACCGAACGTGAAATACGCTTTGCACACCCAACCGATAACGACGCAAAGCGCGGTCAGCAATGCCGAGAGAACAAGTTTTCTGATAGAATTTTTCATAAAAAATAACCTCCTTATCCTGCGTTACATATAGCAAGAAAAAGAAGGTCGTTTCGCCAATATTGCGACGATGCCGTATTTTTGCCGTATGAAGCGGGATGCAGAACCCAAACCGCAAATGCGCAATAACGCATTTTTCGTCCGACTGACAACTCCCCGTTCGGTCGGCACTTCACGTATAGGCTCTTACTCTTCTAGGCGCTTATTATAACACCGTCGCAAATACATGTCAACGGTTTTCGACTATTTTTTTTCACGCGAGAAAACAAGACGAAAAATAGGTTTTAAAAACTTAGGAGAACGAAAACAATATATCTTCACAATCTCACCGCCTCTATTTAATAAATAATGCCGCGCCTGCACAAACGATTAGTGCCGCTTCCACGAACACAAGCGCACTCGCCGGCAGTACCAAGCACAACAAAACTCCTGCGCCGAACGTAAGCGCAGAGATTCCCATAGTACGGGCAAAACCGCATCGCATATGTATCACTGCCTTTCGATACAAGTATATTCATAAACCGTCATGTCGGCTCATATATTTAACTAAAACTCCAAAAAAGAAAGGGCGCGATGAAAATGGGCATTTCCACTTACGAACTTCTAATACCAAAAAAATTCATTTCCTCGAAGGTCGATAAAGACCTCGAATTCGATTCCCCTCTACCCGAATACTGTCCCGATATTGCAAGAATAATCAAGGTTGACTGCACTCCCTTTTCCGAAAGCTGCGAGATTTCAGACGGCAAGGCAACGGTGTCGGGCAAGGCGGTTTACGACGTGCTTTACGAAACCGATTACAAAAACAGGCTTCGCTGTTGCACCTTCACGCAGGAATTCAGCCAGTCGATTCCCATTCCCAGAAACAATGCTGAAAACATTACCGCGTTCTGCAACGTCGTTTGCGAACGAATCAGCTGTAAACTTTTAAGCTCTCGCAGACTGGTCATCAAATCGACCTTGAAAGCACATTTTGAAATTGAGGGCGAAACGTCGGTTACAGCCTTGTCGGTAAACGAGGACAAAGAAACATTTTTCAGAAAGAAAACAATCGGATTTGACGGAAGAACGATTCTGCATGAGGGCAATTACAAATTCGGAGACAGTTTATCGCTCGCGCAAAGCGAGAAAAGCATAGGCGAGATAATTTGCGGCAACGTGGTGTTGCAATCCCCTCAAGTCACCCTCTCGCCCGGACGTGCAGAGATAAAATCGTCAGCATCTGTTCACGCCCTCTGTGAAGAAGAAAACAACGAAGGCAAATATTATATGTCGGTGAAAACGCTTCCTATAAATATAGAATACACAAATGACGCTATCGAAGATTACAAAAACATATCGGTAACCCTTGAACCGTACGATGCAGAATTTTCACCCGAGTTGGACCAATACGGCGAAAGCAGAGTAATTAAAACCGCATTCTCGGTTAAGATGTGTATGAAAATCAATGAACCGAAAGCGCACACGGTCGCAGAAGATATGTTCGAAAAAGAATTCGATAGCATCCCTGTAACCGCAAGTGCAACACTTCCGCATCTCGTATCGAAAAACGAAAGCAGTTTTTCGGCAGAGGCGAAACTTCCTCCGATGTCACCAAAGCCCGAATCCTTGCTTGATTCGTCGGCAAGAGATTACGGCTCGACGGTAGAGATAAACGAAGACGGAATCACCATAAACGGAGCATTCTTCGTCACCTTGCTTGCCGATACCGAAGAGGGTATACAAAGCTTCGACCACTCTATCCCCTATCAGCAATTCATTCCGCTTGAACTGCAAAACGGAAAAACAAACGTCGTTGCCGATGCAATGCCTGTTGAGGTGGTTTCGACACTTCATTCAGACGGAAGCGCAACCGTACGCGTGATTGCAACAGCAAAGGTTTACGTTTACAGCGAAAGCGAAGAAACCTTTATTTCGGAAGTGAGCAAACGTACCGCACGTCAAACCGAAAGCGACGGTCCGTCACTCACATACTGCTTTGCGAAAAAGGACGAAGCTTTATGGGATATTGCGAAGCTCTACCGAGTTGACCCGGAAAGCATTATTTTTGCGAACCCCAAACGGTTCGACAACTCCGGAGCACTTTTGGAAACCGAAAAACCTATCCTGATTAAAAATTAATATTTGTTGCCCTCTGCAATGTGTCCGTTATCAACACCTTATAATATAATGTAAGTAGTGATAATATTACGGAACGAAGTGATTGAATGAAGATTACTCTTGCAGGGGGCGACCTGCGTATGCTCACCGTCGCAAAAATGTTTGAAGATTTCGGGGTTGCGTGTTCAAGGTTCGGATTGGGAGAAGTAGGCATAACTTTAAAAGATGCAATGGTCGGTTCTGTTGCCGTGATATTGCCGTTGCCTTGTTGCAAGGGCGGCTATCTCAACGCTCCGTTGTCGAATGAATTGATAAACATCGGTGACGTTTTCTCCGCAGGCGACGAAAACACGCTTTTCCTCGGAGGAAGAATGCCGACAACAGACAAAAACCATATCGACTATTCAATCCGCGAAGAATTCGAGCTGAAAAACGCAGTCCCGACCGCCGAGGGCGCTATTGCGATTGCGATGAACGAACTGAAAATCACCTTAAACGGCGCAAACGCAGTTGTTGTCGGATATGGCAGAATCGGTAGTTATCTTGCGAACATTTTGAAATCCATGAACTGCAAAACCTCCGTAATTGTCCGCAGAGAATCGGTACGCGCACTTGCCGAAATTTCGGGGCACTCTGCTTTTTATTTTGGAAATACCGAATGCTACAGAAACGCAGACGTTATATTCAATACCGTTCCGTCTATGGTTATCGGCGACAGCGAGCTATCGGTTATACGGCATCACACCCCGATAATCGATTTAGCATCTCTGCCCGGCGGAGTAGACGAAAGCTCTGCAGAAAAGCATAACGTCAAGGTTATACACGCCCTTGCCCTGCCGGGCAAAACCGCGCCCGAAACTGCAGGAAAAATAATTTTCGAAACCGCTTTAACAATACTGCGCGAAAAGGGGATTTGTATATGAAACTGGCTTATGCTTTTTGCGGTTCGTTCTGCACTCACGCAAAATCGATTAATATTTTAAAACAGCTTGTGCAAAAGCACGACGTAACGCCCATACTCTCGGAAGCATCGCGCGATACCGATACGCGTTTTGGCAGAGCAGATACTCTGCGAAAAAACATTGTCGGTATATGCGGAAAAGAACCGATATTGTCAATACGCTCGGCAGAAGAACAAATCACGCGCGGTGACTTCGACGCGGTTATCGTTTCGCCGTGCACCGGCAACACACTTGCCAAAATAGCAAACGGAATTACCGATTCCACCGTCACCATGTGCGTAAAAGCGCAGCTTCGGTGCAGAAAGCCCGTATTAATCGCTCTTGCGACCAACGATGCATTAGGGGCAAACCTACAAAATATCGCACTTACGGTGGAAAAGAAAAACATTTATTTTGTTCCGTTCGGTCAAGATGCGCCAAAAGAAAAACCAACGTCGCTTGTTTGCAATTTCGATTTATTGGAAAACGCCCTTGCCCATGCTATAAAGGGTGTACAGCTGCAACCGATACTTTTATAAAACACAAAAAGTTCGTGTTAAGGCTACTTCTCATAAAGATATTAAAACCCGACAGATTTTAACAGTCTGTCGGGTTTTTCTGTTTGATAAATTGGGTTTTGATTATTTGTTACTCTTTGATGAATTATATAGACTTCCAAACGCTGCGGACATTGCACCGCAACAAACTGACATTCCTGCATTGTCCATCTTACCGATAAACAACAATATTCCACCCACAAAAGTTAATATACTAAATATAATTTGAAAGAATAAAAAAATTTTTGATTTTGCACTTAATTTTTTCATAATCATCTTACCTCTAAATTCTTATTTATCGAGTTGATTTAGAATAACCAGCATCGCATTTGTATGCACAAGCCTTATTGAGCTAAGTCCAAACCCGTTTTATTATAACATATCAGTTCATATTATTCAAGTTTTATTCCGACTTCGTCGGAGTGATATTATTGCATTCGCAATAGTGCTATTGAAACCTTGCGGTTTCAGTGGTATTTTATTCGCCTTTAACTGCCGTAGGCAATACCACTCGGCGTTAGCCGAATATAACTGCGAAGCAATATAACTCGCCGAAAGAATTCACGGCGAATAAAACTGCGAGGCTTCCCATAAGGAAGTCTCGCTATAACGGATTTTTTGTTTTTTAGCAGTGTTTGACAAACACCGCCAATATTTTTGGCAAAATATGGCTGTATTTTTTTGCAAAACCTATTGACAAAGCGCAAAAACGGGGTATAATAATCGTAGATTAGCACACAAGGAACAAGAGTGCTAAAAACAAAAAGAACGGAGGTTAACGCGGCAGATGGAACTTAACGAACGCAAAAAAGCGATTTTACGTTCGGTTGTCGATGCATACATCGCTACGGGCGAACCCGTCGGTTCGAAATATCTTACCGCTAATGCAGATTTCAACGTATCCAGCGCAACCCTCCGAAACGAAATGAACGCACTTGAAAGCATGGGCTACCTCGAACAGCCTCACACTTCGGCAGGTAGAGTGCCTACGGCAAAGGGATATCGCACTTACGTCGAAAACCTCATGGACAGATATTATCTCGCCATGGAAGAAGTCGAGGTGCTTGACGAGGTTATCGAAAACAAGTTGGTCGAAATGTCCACGCTTATGGAAGAAGCGAGCCACGCCATCGGCGAACTTACGAATTACACCTCTTTCGCATTTATCGGCGGAAGCGGAACCGAGGCTGACAGATACGAAACCTTGCTTATAGGCGAACACGATTTTCTGCTTGTTATGATTTGCCGTGACGGCTCGGTCCGTTCGCGTCAGGTCAAGACGACCGAAAAGCTAAACGACGCAATCATCGAAACCGCAAAGAATGCTCTTAATAAATGTTTTGTAGGAATAACGCCCGAGCAGGTGAATTTAAACACCGTTTTGGAATTCGAAAACGCGTTGGGTGAATATAAATCGTTTGCGAGCATGCTTTTACGCGTGGTGAACGAAATGTTCAATTCCTTCGACAGCGAAAAGGTACATGTGGACGGTGTTACCAAGCTGCTTTCCTACCCCGAATTTTTTAATGTAGCAAAGGTGCAGAGCGTGCTTTCGATGATCGAGGAAAGAAAACGCTTTTCCGAGCTTATGAAAAAGGCTGTCCC
>JAZRUB010000170.1:0-15896 GCA_045652305.1 Eubacteriales bacterium | reverse complement strand
TCTTTAAGCTATGTTTCCATAAGGCGGAGGGTTATGCGCCCTCCGGAATAGGTATGTCAAAATAAATAAAGGTTTCGTCTACATCGCGAACCGCTGTAAGTTCGGAGGCGGTTGTTGTGATTCTGCAACCGTTTTTATCTTCAACGGTGAAACTATATGCATATTTGGTGTTCGGGTCTATTCTGTCTTTTAGCGACTGTCTTTTAGGCATGTATTCGGTGTATGCGACGATGGTGTATTCGCTATCAAAAAACATCCCTTGAACACGACACCTGACCGGCGTGCCCATTTTGAACGCTACGTATGCTTCACGTGATGTCATAAGTTAGAATCCTCATAATGTACCACCGAACGCCTTTAACGCAGCGGCAAGCTTATCGGCAGTTTCGGGATCATCCTGACGTATCCTTTCGATTTTACTTTTAAGGGTGATAGCCATTTTTTGTATTTCCTCGAACACCGATTTAAAAGCAGCAACCTCAGGACTCGCAGTCTTCAACTGCTTTTGCGCCTTTTTAAGCTCCGAATACGCGGTTTCTGCTGTTTTTTGTGCCTCCGTACAAGCCTTCTGCGCGACATCTCGGTCCGCGAGGGCTTTATCGAGCTGCTCGCGCAGTTCTTTTTCTACTGCTGTCTTTGCGGCGTCTTCGGCTTCGGCTTTTATCTTTTTTAATGTTTCTTTAGGAATGTTGGGATTGCTTTCTGCCTTTCTTAAAGCATCCTCTTTTGCAGCAATGGTCTTTTCAGACGTTTTAAGCTTTTCTTCAAGCTCTGCAACCGTCTTTTGAAGTTTGTCCGCTTCGGCGGCCTTTTCTTCCGCTTCTGCGCGTGCGTTTTCTGCCGCCTCAACCTTTTCGGCCAACTCGTCGGCGCGTTTTCTTTCGTCGTCGGCAAGCTTCTCGGCAGCAAGCTTGTCATCTATTGCGGCTTTGAGTTCTTTCACCGAAAGCTCGTCGGCATGGATCTCTTCGGCAAAGGCTTCACGCTCCTCTGAGGGTATCAATAAAAGCTGTAAAGCCTTGGAATAAGGCAAATCCGCAATCGTTTGGGAATTTGCAACCGCGCCGAAAAGACTTATTTGCTGGCTTCCGTATTCCTCGAAAAGTCGCATATAATTGTTTGCGGTGGACTGCGAAAATTCCACTTCATTTTTCAGCCAATCGCCCCAGCTTCCATGAGGCAAAACACCCTTCGCCTCAACCAGCCGTCTGCCGATTTCGATAGCATAGCCGAGGACTATGTTTGATGCCTGTCTGCATAGTTCCTTTATCTCCGCTGTTACGACACTAATTTCACGCGCCGGCGCGCTGTTCTGTCCGAGTATTATTTCGTTTGACATTTTTCTTTCCTCCGTTTTTTAGATGTTCGAGCCATTTATTTTCGAATTTCTGCACTTGTTCTGTGCGGGCACAATTCTTTTTGCCGCGGTTTTGTACCACATAGCCGTTTTTGTATTCGAGAGTAAAAAACGGTTTGTTCGGTTCGGCGATTTTACGTATAAACAGAATGCAGGTACTGCCGTTAGCTACGCTTTCGGCATAGCGCGCAACGCAATGGTCGAGCTTATTACCTTCGTTGATAAGCTCCGCGTGCGAATCGCACGGGAAAATCATCAGACCGAGTTCATCGTCTGTAAAGCAAAGGTTGCTGTGTTTTTCCGCTTGCTGATGTATTTTTCTGCTTAGTATTTCATCCGCTTTTTCTTTGACACGCTTTTGCATATCGTCGTGCGCTTTTACAAGGTCCTTCGGATACAAAAGCGACGGCTCCATAACCTCGCAGACCTTAAACATCATATCCCAATAATCTGTAAGGTATTGAAGACCGACGAGGTTGTTTCCTTTTTTTAGCCTCTCAGTTTGGCGTAATATGTAATTGACGGTCGCCAGCACTTTGGGCCGATATCCGTTGTGCGCCTTATTAAAGAACTCGGCATATCCTGCGAAACGGCTCTTGTGTGCATGTATCTGATCAAGTATTTTTTCGTTTAACTTGATATTGTCTATCTTCCGCGCCAAACAATATATATTAAACCCGTCAAACGGTTGTCTTTTAGCAAGATGCACTTCGTTTTTCTCCACACCAAGCATAAGATGCGGACGATTCTGCTTAGTATCGATATAGTTTTTAACACTGTTGACATTAAAAACTTCGGTTGCATTGTAACCGTATCCTCGATTAGTGATACAATGGTCGATTATCCCCTCGACGTATTCGCCAAAGCCTTGACGTATCAGGTTCTCGACTTGCGGATATTTTGCCCACATCTTTATGTATGCAGTAGGCCATACACCACCGTTTCCGATGCGCGAAAGCTCATCGATATATACGTCAAGTGCACAATTCGCCGCAGAGGTTGCGTATATGTCATCCATACTGAAATCCAACACTTCTAAAGCGGAGCAAGCACCTATGTAATCATCATACTTTTTGCGATACTCCCAATTAAAATAGATTTGTCCACCAAAATAACCTTGGTGTCCGCACACCCTTACGAGTTTTCTATCGATAACGAGCGTTCCTTCCCATCGGTTAGTATAATAGACAATAATGCCTTCTTTATCGCAGTGTTTCGTAATACGCCATGAAAGCAGACAAAGATGACCACGTACATTGTGTACGGTTAGGCAAAGACAAGAGTCTATCTGCATTGTATATCGACTGATTTTTGATGTATGCATCGCGGTCAGTTGTTTGCCGCATTCGGAACAGGTACACTTGTCATTTGAAACGATATACTTATCATCAGGATGCGAATAAAACGCGATTCCATCCGACGTATACCTGGAGCACATTAGTTTTGCGGACTGATAATCAACGTATTCCGTTTGTCCGCAGGCAGTACAGTGTAAACGTGCCATTTTCTCACGCTTTTGAGTAATTGGATGCCTGACCGAATCTGCTTTGTATAGCATGAAGTCTTTGTCCATAAATCCGCGCGACAACATTGTTTCTACAGTTCTTTCAGGCGGCTTTTGCGGCAAATCGCGGACTGTCGCTTCTATTTCTTTTTCAAGTTCCTCTTTGTTCATAACTGTACCGCCTTAATCAAAGAAATTGCTTAAATCTATAAGCGGCGCGTCGGTTGTGGGTTCGGCCGCCGGCGTTGCATTCGCGGAAGCTTCTGGCAGACCGTAAAATTTACGTAGGATTTTCTCCGCCAATTTCGGAGAAATGCAAAAGCATTTCGCTTTACCGTGATTTTTGTCCGAGTATGCTTGCAGTTCCTTCTCTGCGTCCGCAAGCATCATGCCCAATGTTTGTAAATCGTTGACAAGCAGTTCGGTCACCTTCTCATCGCCGTCTGCCATTTCGAGTAACTGTTCACCGATGAAAAACCTCGGTGTGTTCTCGTGTCCTTTTTGTTGCGCTCTTACGAGTTCAATCAGTTTTTCTTTCATTTTCGTCCTCTTTTCTTATTTCTACAACATATCCTGCTTCATGCAGTTCACACGCTATCTCAGGAATTGTTTTCTCGAACATGCTCAAATACCGTATGTGCAGGATAAGCGCCTTTAAATTGTCAATGTTGGTCATACCAACTTGCCCAAATCCGCCGAACATTCGTCGAAGTATTTGCACCACAGGCAACACGAAAGACATCGTTTTCCGCGTGTTCGCCACAATTTGAAGCGCCTAATAAACTTCTTGATTCTATTTCCCATTACAACGCCCTCTCCTTGCTTTTGCATCTTCGCGAATTTTAATGAGTGCGGTACCGATGAGCATTACTGCGCCGCCCATTGCACCTATCCACATTATCGAATCGGATACAGTACCGATGTTATCAAGGATAAAGCACGTCATCCAAGCGATAATTAACGCTCCGAGCGTGTACACTATTTCGGGAATGCGATATATAATACGTCTTTTTATCTTTTTCATAATTTCCTCCTATATAATTGCATCAAGGTCCTCTGGGCTCCAACCGAGAAACTCACGCGCACGTCGAAGCTCGGCAAGCGTCATGCTCTCGGGGTTCTTCATGCGGTTAATAAGCGTTTGCGGTGTCACGCGCATTGCGTTCGCTATCTGATAACGCCTGACATTATTTTCGTTACATGCACGCGATACGAGCGCACGTACATTTTCATCTTTTAGCCTACGCTGTGATTGTAGGGAATTGGGGAACGCCCTCGGCATGTTTACGCACCTCCTTCTAAGGCTTCGTACTTTTTAAGAATACTGTCGGCAGCTCTGCAAATATCGTTGTCGCGCTCGGTCTTAACCTCGTTGTGTAACGCACGTGATAACGCCTGCTTAACGCACGGTATACCCGAAGCATTGATTTCCGCCGCAAGAGAAGTAAGCGTTTTACCGAGTTTGAGTGCGCGAATCCGTATTTCGTAATGGTCATTACTTGCCATTGCTTGGTCCTCCTTTTATAAAAGATACTTGACACAAACAAGGCGGCGTGATATTATGTAGTTGCGAAGTACAATTTATCTGCCGCCGTGTCGGTGCTTTTTTCGCGTCTTATTGTTTATTTGTAAACATCAAGGCACGAAAAACGCCGCGCGTGCGCGGTACCATTTTTCGAAAACGCCGAATGACTTTCGGTGTTCTTGTGTTCGATTTTATCTAACTGCAGTTAGAATGTCAAGGTAAAAAATCTAATTCGAGCAAGTTTTGTTTGTTTGCACAAAACACAATGTCTAATTATAGTTAGTTTGACGAGGTATTATATGTTTTGGGATATATTTAAAAATCTTTGTATTGAAAACAACACGTCTCCTAATGGCGTCGCAAAAACACTTGGCTTTTCTAACGCAGCGGCAACAAAATGGAAAAGCGGCAGTGTGCCCAACGCGACTACTGTACAAAAAATTGCCGATTACTTCAATGTATCAGTCGACTACCTTCTTGGCAAAACAGACATAAAAAAAGACCTCGCCAAGAACAGCGAGGTGGAAGAAGGTTATTATTTAATCGCAAACCGTTCTAAAGACGGTAAGCAGGGAACCGAGCGTCTTACGAAGGCAGAATACGATGCTCTCGTGGCGGTTATTAAGACTCTTCGCCATAACACCGATGAGGAACTATAATCTGTTTCGTTTTATATATTTATCGAATTGGGTTCGTACTTGATTCTCCAACGGGTGCAGGCCGAAGCACGAATATCCGCGTTCACGAATAAATTGTCGTTCCCTCTCGTATAAAAGTTTCAACCGTTCCCAACGGAATTCTGAAGCTTGGCGACTTATGTTGCAAAATTTTGCTATATCTTCTGCACTTCGAACATTCAAATCGCGAAGTACAATTGCCGGCGCAAGCAACCGTGCGGCAAAAACGTTCGCTTCGTGTTCTTCGGGTGAATCAGAGGGGGAAGGCTCACGGTTAACGAGTTTGCGTGTTCCAACATGTTTATGTACAAGATGCCCGAGTTCATGGGCAGTTGTAAAGCGTTGCCTTTGAAGCGGGCATTCGCTGTTCACAAGAATAGTAGGGATACCGTTGGCAATTATGCATTTGCCGTCGCCGTCGAGTTCATCGGGATTATACACCCGAACATCGATTCCCATATTCTTGCATAGTTTACTTACGCGGACAGGCAGTTCGCACACATGCTGGTCAATTAGCATTTCCCACGCGGCATTACGTGAATTTTGATATTTTTTATAATCCATCTGTGGATCACCTCCGAATATATATGTTACATTCGGATTCGACATTTTTCCACAGGTAATATTTGGTAATTTAAGGAGCCTTTTAATGAAAAAATCACCTCGAGTCCTGTTATTGTAGCGGATTTCCTCTTTTGCATTACCGTTATACTTTGGGCAATTTCACCTTGGATCATTATACGATTTGCCACTATAGTGATATTTATGCTTTGTTTCAAGAAAAGAAAACAAGCACTAAAATAAGCAACGAATAAAACAGCACACAAAATACAACTGCACGATATTACAGAAGAAAAGAAGAGGATGATTGTATGGAAAAGGTTACATATTTTGATGTTGAGTATGCAAACTCTCAAAACAGATCCATTTGCCAAATCGGCATAGTGTGCGAAAACTTTTTGGATGGCGAACCATATTATCCCGAGCTTAATATATACATTAATCCCGAGGATGGCTTTGATGATAACTGCGTCCGCATACACGGCATCAATGCTGATAAGGTTAAGGATGCACCGAACTTTCCCACGGTATGGAAGGATATAGAAAAATATTTTACCAATGCAGTTGTCATCGGCCATAATGTAGCTTCATCCGATTTGGGCGCGCTGGTTAAATGTTTGCGCAGATATAATTTGGATATTCCACAGATGTATTATATATGCACTTATGACTTGGCAAAGCAATTGGTTCCGAGTTATTACGTTTCTAATTATAAGCTATCGACGTTGTGCGAGCATTTTGGGATAGTTATCGATTCTGAGCACGACGCCTTCGACGACGCCTGCGCTTGTGGAGATTTGTTTAAGAGCTTTGTCAGAGAGTATTTTATTGACCCCGATAATTATGCACGCAAATACATCCCTCACGAAACAAAAGATTTTTCCGATTATGTAGCCAGCCCTGTTCTGCGCAAATCCTTCAGCGAGTTTTACGGCGTAATCCGTGGTTTTTCTATAGATGGCATAATTACTGCGGACGAAATCGCCTATATTGAAAAATGGAAAGAACAGAACCAACAATATTCCAACCAAAAAGATATCGCTTCTGTGTTGCGAGCTATCGACGGTATTCTCGCCGACGGCATTGTTACCATCGATGAAATGTTTGAACTGCAGCAGGCAGTAAAGTCTTATCTCGATACCGTCGTCACTGCGCCTGTGACGTTGGCGACGCAAATTTTGGACGGCATACTACGCGGGATCACCGTCGATGGCGAAATTACCGAAGTCGAATGCAAAAACCTGCGACAGTGGTTGTATGATAATATATACCTTTCCAACCACTTCCCGTTTGATAAAACTATCGAGCTAGTAGATAAAATATTGTCTGACGGAAAAGTTACCGCAAACGAATCCGCTTATCTCACATCCGTTATCAGAGATATGCTTGACCCCGTGGAAGTACTTAAAGAACAGGTTAATTCGGTAGAAGGCAAGCATGTGTGTTTGTCAGGTAATTTCGAATATGGTTCCAAATCAGAAATAGAAAAATACATCTTTGAACGTGGCGGCATCATTGATTCGGGTGTAAAAAAAACCACCGATATACTTATGATCGGTGCATTGGAATGCCAGGCTTATTCACACGGTACCTATGGTTCGAAAGTTATTAAAGCTATGGAGTATAACGAGAAAGGTTGCAACATTCAAATTCTGAAGGAATCCGACTTCTTTTCGACTATGAAATAAAGGTGATTAATTATGAAGCCAGAAAAATTGAAAAGTGGTAACTGGCGTTGTAAAATCTACTTGGGTGTGGATGAAAGCGGCAAAAAGAAATTCGCTTCTGTTACCGCGCCCACAAAGAAAGAAGCATTGGCAAAGGCTGCCGAGCTGGCAACGGATACCAAGCTCATAGAACAACGCAAGCTTACCGTTGGATATTGCATCGACGCCTACATAAAAGAAAAAGAAAGTGAACTTTCGCCGCATACCGTTCAAGGATATAAAGCTATGGCGAGAATTCGCTATGACTCAATTCGCGATATCGCCCTCTCGGACTTTTCCACGCGAGATATGCAGGTTCTTATGTCCGAGCTGTCCGAACTTTCGACAAAAACCAAAAAGAACGTACTCGGCTTATTGACCGCCGCCCTGCGATATTTCGAAAAGCCGCTTGACACATCAAACGTAAAAATATCCAGACAAAAAGCCGAAAAGATAAAAACACCAACACACGAACAAGTGTCGGCTATGATACAGAACGCCGATGGCGAACTGCGCCTTGCTATTTTGTTGGGCGCACTATGCGGAATGCGAAGAGGAGAAATTTTCGCGCTTCGTTCCGACCATGTCGATACAGAAAGAAAAAGGATCGTCATTGACAGTTCATACGTAAAAGCAAACGGATTCGAAGGTATACTCCCGCCTAAAACCGAAACGTCAAACCGCGTTGTCGATATGCCCGATATAGTTGTCGAAGAAATTGAAAAGCACTTAGATAAAGAATTACTGTTCACGTTGTCGATGAGTTGGGTGATGGAGCAATACCAGACACTTAGAGAAAACACGCCTGGTTGCGAACATATACGGTTCCACGATTTACGTCACTTCTATGCTTCTGCGCTCGTTGTCGCAGGTGTCCCCGATATATACGCGATGAAAATGGGCGGTTGGGCGACACCGAATACGCTAAAACGCGTTTATCAAGATATTTTCGGAGACCAATTCGAACAAGAAAAATTAAAGGTAAATAACGCATTTAATCAACGTTTTGGCAAGTGATTTTTAGAAGAAGTTTCCACGTTTGTTTCCACAAATAACAAATATCCCTTGAAACTCAACATGTTTTCAAAAATGCAAAAGGGTTCGACTCCCCTACGGGTCACCAAAAAATCCTCCGAGTAAGTTCGGAGGATTTTTTACTTTTTCACGCTTCGCTCGTTGAAAAAATCTAAAAAGAATACTGCGCCCCATTCACAATAACATTTTTACAGCCAAAAGCAATACAGAAATTCGCAGGGGCGCTAAGCTGTTTGGCATATATTAAGCTACTCGGATAAATATAAAACCCTTGACTTTCCTCAATATCAAGCACCTCTTCATCCCCAATGTCACTTAATTCAAATTCAACTATATGTTCTTCACCATCGAATTTCGCAGAAGAAATCGCCACAATCGAAGGATATTCTGAAGGTTCTATCTTCAGCTTTTTCCAAAAGCTTATGTCAGAAGTCAGTTCTATATCGGCTTCTTCAAACGCTTCCTTAAGTTTGCTACTACATACGTCGGATGCGACCAATTTCTCGTCATCAAAGGCATTTCTAAGGTTATATTTTTTTACGTTCTGTTCCCAATTCTCCCAAAAGTCCACGTACTCATACGAAATACCTTCCGAAAGTGCAACACTGACATTTGCCGGTATGGTTATATCAACCGTTCGATTCTCAACCAATTGGCTCTTTGTAAAATAATCATATTCAAAATCAACCACATTGTTTATAACCACTTTGGTAAGATTCTCACATTTTGAAATAAGGTTATTAATATTTCCAAATGCAGAACTAGAAAGAGATTCGAAAATTATCGTGTCGATAGAAAGCTCATGGGAATAAAACTTTTCTATATAACCTGCAAAACAAATCTTCTTCAGCGAATCGCAGCTTTCAAAAACCTTCAAATCAAATTTGTCCTCAAGTGTATCAGGGAGATAAATTTCCTCAATACTTACGTTTCCGGAAAACGCAGTTGCCTCTACAGAAATAACCTTTTTATTGTTGATAACCGATGGGATTTTGACACTCGAGGCATTGCCTGTATACCCAACAATAGACAAACCGCCAGAAATATCCTCACACTCGAAATCCTCGGGAGAGGTTTCGTTCGCAATTTCGCTTGAAGCTTCGGATGTTTCTGTATTACCCGAACACGCACCAAGGCACAGAATCATACATATCAAAAGAGTTAATGCAAATATCTTTTTCATTTAGTTAACCTTTCTTGAATTTTTTATGATTATATCACTTCGCATAAGAAAAATCAACCGAAATGTATAACAAATAAACCGATTTGATTGGTATTAACCCTCTCAAATCGGTTTTTGTTATTAACTTTATATTTGCAAAACAAAACCTCCCGAAATTAACGGGAGGTTTATTGTTCTAAAAATTATCTAACAAACGTTACTATAATTTCATCTATTTGAATGATAACCGAATCGCCATCGAAAACGAAGGAGAAGGTTGCGTTTGTAGTGTCGGTTATGGTTAGCGTTTCGAGGTCATATATACCGTAAGTTATATCAACGCTGTCGCCCATGACGAACACGCCATTGTCCTTGAATTCGACATACATATCGTCAAGACCCGCCTCGACAAGTTCGTTGTAATTGAGCGTTGCTCCGTAGCCTTCCATAAAATAAATTTCATATCTGCCAACGATGTCGGGTACGTATTCTTTTTCGTAAAATTCAGCGAAAGAAAGGTTGACTTTTTTCAAATCGCCGATTTGTGCTACGTCGATAGCGAAATTAAGATTTTGCGAATCCTTTACAGTTAATGTATTTATACCGATAACTTCGCAATATTGGTTAATAAGCGGTCCGCCGGAGTTGCCGCTGGAGATTGCGGCGTCATGCTGGACATAAGTAACCCCTTCAATTTCGCGCTTCGCGTGGGTTAATATACCTTGAGAGAAGGTTGCGGTGAAACCCTTGGGGTTGCCGAATGCAAATACGGTTGCGCCTACTTCGTGTTCCGATTCGCAGATAGTAAGCGATTTAAGTGTGTCGGCCTTCGTGTCGAGTTTAAGGATTGCGATGTCCAAATCCTTATCGTAAGCGACTACGGTCGTAGCGTCATAAGTCTTGCCGTTGATAGCGACTTTGGCGGAATAGGCTTGGTCGATTACGTGATAATTTGTAACAATATTTCCGTCGTACACGAAACCTGTGCCCAAGGCAAGACCGTTACCGTCTTTATCATAGGTTGTTATTTCTGCGACCGATTCTTTGACAAGGTGATGTATTTCGGTTGCGGTGTATTGCTTGAGTTCAAAGGGTTCGGTATATGTATCCTGACACTGAGAGCACTTGAATTCTTTTGTTCCGGGAGTGTTACACAGCGGTTCGGTTTTTACAGACTCAACATACGTGTGGTCGATAACAGCAACTTCGTTCTGTGCAGTAAACACCTCGTTGCAGACCGAGCAGTGCGAGCCTTTAGTCAAACCGGTTTGGGTGCAAGTGGGAGATTTTGCAGGGTCTTCAACCTCGGTGTGACCAAGAGGTTCGATTTCTTCAGTTTCCTCAAATTCGCACTCCTGACAAACCCTATATTTCTCGCCGTTTTGGGTACAAGTGGGTTCGGTTTCGGTTTTCCATCTGCCGAAATCGTGCTCACAAGAGCAACCTGCGAACAATGCGGTAGACAAAAGCATCACGATGCACAAGCCAAGCGAAAATAATCTTTTCATAGTAACCTCCTGTATGCTAATAAAAACCAAAATATGACATATTTCGACTTTTAGCAGATAAACATTAAACACTTCAATGCCCTGCGGTTATCAACCTTTAGCAGCGAAGTAGTTTGTTATTAGCATTATAACATCGTGCAACTTTTTTGTCAAGAAAAACCGATTTGATTGGGTGATTCCCCTCTCAAATCGGTTTTTGTGTTAATTTGCGCGTTTCCATAAAAAAAGAACGGGGACGCGCCCCGTTCTTTTTGATTTGTTAAAGACCTAAAATCTGCTTTTTCTTTGCGTCAAATTCTTCTGTCGTGATGATGTTGCGACTGATAATCGAATGCGTTGAATAATGTTCGAATAATGTTATTGTTTATAGTCGTATATTTTTGCAGGGAAGATCAAAAACGGTTTTTCGCTGTCGCAGTCAAACGAAACGATATAGAATTTGTCGCCGACAAGCGAATAGGTGTCCATAGGAATATACGGCACAAATCTGCCGAATCGGCGAAAATAAAACGCATTGACGTATCTGTTAGCCAAAGGTCCGTATGGGGCGTTGTATTCGTTTTCACCGATTCTCTCTAGAACATCCTCATGAACGGCGAACGCCTTGTTCTTTATAATGTTGAGCAAATACATTGCTTTTTTTGTTTTCTTTACATAATAGCACACGAGAACCACAGCACAAACCGAAGCGAACAACCATTTAAAAATAAAAGGCGAAGAACTCATATATATTATCCAAAATACAAACCCGAACACAGCCCCGATGCCCAATGTTGCAAAAAGGCAACTCAAAAAGCAGTCCTCTATATCCGATTTTATCTTTTCGCAGATTGTTTCATCAGAAAAAAACTTCTTTTCGTCGTCGCGCATAAATACATTTCTCCTTTTGCTGAAAAGAGATAGCTTGCCGTGTGGACAGCATTTTTATTGTTAAAAGTATATCAAATCATAAATAAATTGTCAAGGTGTTGCCTTTTTTGTTGACCTGCTAAAAATAAAATTAAATCTCGTAAAAATCCGCGACAGGCGCGTGGATTTTTACATCTATGATGTCCGAGAATTCGGACAAGCCCAAAGGGCGCGAACGAATTCTGCGCGGCGAACGGGCATCACAAAATCATAACCACCGGTTGAACTGATGGTTATGATTATTTAATGAAGCACTCGCTTCGCTCGCGTGAAGCATTGCGCGTACCGCGCAACATGAAGCAAATTCGCTTAGCGAATTCATGAAGCGAAGCGCGTGTTATCTTAATGCGCCATTGAGGCGCGCTTCATAGGGCGAAGCCCGACTTCATTTTTCATGCGCCAACGGCGCGTTTCATTGAAAAAAAGACTTTCTTTCGAAAGTCTTTTTTCTGGTGTGGATGAATGGACTTGAACCAACGACCCCTTGCATGTCAAGCAAGTGCTCTAACCAACTGAGCTACACCCACAGATTTTGTTTGCTCGGCTATTCTACCACATCAAAAGCCAAAAATCAAGTCTTTTTCACAAAAATAAATCGCCAATCTATATGCTTTCGCCCGTCTAAACAAAGAAACGGTTACATATAATATATCAAAAACAAAAGGATGTTTTATTATGAAGCATTGGCTACTTTATTTTTTGGCGATAATTATTGCAGTTATGGGTGTGCCGTTACTTGCCGAAAACAGCGTGGCGGGCGAGGAAATGCCGAAGCTTTCGGTTTTTTCGAACGGCGAGGTTAAAGAAATGCCAGTCGAAGAATACACTTTGCGTATACTTATTGCGCAAGAAAGTGCTTGCGAAAGCATCGAAGCGAAAAAGGCCTTGGCGGTGGCGGCACGTTCATGCGGTATGTATTTTTCGCTTTACGGTTGCAAACACCAAGAATACGAGGTTTGCGACGACGGAAACTGTTGCATGTATTTAGGCGACCCCGAAGACGTTGACGAAGAAGTGCTGTCTACGCTTATTTCTATCTGCGAAGAAACGAAAGGGCAGATTCTGACGATTGATTCTCTGCCCTGTCTTGCGCTGTTTACACGTTGCGCCTCGAAAGGCACCATGCAATGCGATTCTCTCCCTTACCTCTCCCCTGTTTTAGAAGCCGAGCGATGCATGATACATAAAACCGAAACCGAAACAGAAATCGACAGCGAGCTGGCACAAATTCTCGGTAACACGACCGAGCATCCGCCCTATCTGGTATTTGACGAAAGCGAAAAATGCGAGTTGGCGATACTCGGCGGAAACATAAAAAGCGGAATAGAGATTGCAAAAATGCTGAATCTCCCGACGGTTGAGTTTACTTTATCTATTGAGGAAAACAAGTTAAACGCGGTTTGTTACGGCATCGGGCATGGATACGGGCTTAATATCTGCGGTGCGGAAAAGCTCGCGCAGGGCGGAATGAATTACCAAAACATTCTTGAAATTTATTATCCGAAACTTAAAATGAACAAAATTTATTATAACTGAATAAATTTCCCTCAGAGCGCAAACAATAGGCATGACAAAACACTTTCTGGGGGAAAAATTATGAACGACAACCACGAAAACAACAAAAACGAATCCCTCGACGAGCGCGAGCCTCTGACGAAACGCATTGCCAAATTCTCTGCGTTTATTTATCTCGGACTTGCGATAACCGTCGTTATCGTTGCAACAGTAGGTATTTTCAGCATTTCCTACGACTATGAAACGAGTTTACCCGAAGTTTCGATACCCGAAATCAATTTCGAACCCGATGTTTCGCTTCCGCAAACGGTTATTACACCGCCTGAAGTATCGGATTTTCCCGTTGGCAACGAACAAAGCGGTGTTGATGCGGAAGTGAGCGACCCCAAACCGCCTCGAGTAATGTTCTACCGTCCTGTTGACGGGGAAATTATTAAAGGTCACAGCATGGACACTCTTGTGTTTTCCGAAACGATGAAAGACTACCGCGTACACAACGGAATCGACATCGCGACAACGGTCGGAATGGAAGTAGTGGCTTTTTCCGACGGTGTTGTTTCATCGGTAACCGATGATTACTTCAACGGCACAACCGTTGCGATTACCCACGAACAAGGTGTGGTTTCCTATTATATGAACCTCAGTCCCGAGCTCGCGGAAGAAATTTCGGTCGGCGCCGACGTACTCGCCGGACAGGTTATCGGCTCGGTCGGAACCACGTCGCGCATCGAGGCGAAAGACCAGTCGCATCTGCATTTTGAAATCCACGTAAACGGTTCGCCTATCAATCCTGAATTAGAATTACCCTAAAATAAAACGTCGCATGGATTTTTTCCATGCGACATTTTATTTTTAAGTTATTGAATTTTATAGGTGCCGATAACAATACGTTTGATGAGAACGTAATCGGCTGCATCAACGTCGTTATCTCTGTCGATGTCGGCAAATGATTTTTGTTCTTCGGTCAACGTGTAGGTCTTTAACACCGCACGTTTGATGAGAATATAGTCAGCCGCGTCTACGTCGCCGTCGTCGTCTACGTCACCGACAACGTCGGGAACTTCGGGTTCGATAACGTGTCCCCAATGCACCGTTGCATCGCAAGCTTCGTTCCATGCGTCTGCCCAAGTGTCGGGTTTTGCTTCTGCTTCGCAATAGATATCGGTCATTACAAAGCAGTTATAGAACGCGTAATCGAGTATAACTGTAACCGAAAGCGGAATTTCAATCGTATCAAGACCCACACACATCAAGAATGCGCCATTGTCGATTCGTTCGAGTGTTTTGGGAAGCTTAATTTCACTCAGGTAAATACATTCTTCAAACGCATAGCTGCCTATACGTGTAATAGATTCGGGAAGTTCTATTCTTACCAAATCCTGACAGTTGAAGAATGCAGATTCGCCTATCTCTTTAACGGGGAGGTCGTTATACGTTTCGGGGATTACAACGTCAGTCAGCGTTCCTGTATATCCCGAAACTATGTAATAGGTTCCATCGGCACTTAACGTGTATAGAATCTCGCCTGTTTCGCTCATGTCGCCCGACGACGTATCGTCAGAGGGGTCGCTCGTTTCGGGGTCGCTTGTTTCAGGGTCGCTCGTTTCGGGAGGAGTGGGAGCAGAATTTTTATCTGCGTAAACCTCAATTTCGTTCAAGAAAGTCCAGGTGTCCTGAGTTTCAATAACAAATTTCACGTAACGTGCAGATATATTATCAAGTGTGATTGTTGCCCATGCGGGTGCATTGCCCGACGGGATAGTGAGTGAGCCGACCTCGGTATATCTAAGTCCGTTTTCGGAAGAATAAAGTTTAATGCTCTTTGCAGGAGAAATACCGCTGGAATTACAGTTCCAAACGTGAACTCTTGCACCGATTATATTTCCGACAACTTCGTTTAGGTCGATAACGACTGTGCCAAGACCGTCGGGAGCGTTAATCTTGTCGGGGGTTGCGCTTTTGTTGTAGTAGAAGCCGAACCAAGTCGAGTCGAAAACCAAAGCATCGCTTGCCTTGCCGTCGGTGAGATTAGCAGAGTAATACTTACCCACGGGAGAAACCTCGGCACCCGAGTAGGTTTTTTCAAACGCTACGTTCACACCGTTTGTTACGAAATCGGGCTGTGATATTTCGGGTTCGCTCGTTTCGGGTTCAGAAACTTCAGGTTCGCTCGTTTCGGGGGTAGAAGTATCGGGTTCGGAGGTGTCTTCCTTGGGATTGTCAGAAACACCTACCAATGCTTCGCCACAGAAAACGAAGTTATAGTTCGAATTAATAAACGAATACGTTACGTACCGCGCTGTTACGGGTGCAGTTTCATAATGAATATACGAAGTATATCCATGGAATTCAAGACTCGGCTCGGCAAGTAATCTATAGCTTGTGCCGTCTTCGGAAATGTAGATTTTTATATTATCGGCAGGGTCGCCTATGCCGT
>JAZRUB010000169.1:0-1881 GCA_045652305.1 Eubacteriales bacterium | reverse complement strand
CAACAAGGTTCTTTGGAAGAACCATATAGGCAATACGCAGGGAAGGCGATATGGTTTTTGAAAAGGTATTTAAATATATTACATTGTCATTATTGGACAGTGCAAATAATGTTTCTGTGGGTTTCGTGGAAACAGAAAACTCGGATTCGAAGTCATCTTCGATAATATAGCGTTCGCCTTGTTCGGACCAACGGATATATTCGTGTCGTTTGGATGCTGTTGCAGTAACACCGCTGGGATAGCTTCGGTATGGGGTTGTATGTAACACATCTGCTTCAGTTTCGCAAAGAGCTTTGCTGTCAATTCCGCAATTTGTCAAAGGCAACAAATCATAGGTAATTTCAGTTGCTTTGTAAACCTGTTCGATTTTTTTGTACGAAGGTGATTCTATGGCATAAATTAGATTTCTGCCAAGCAGTTCCACAATAAGTCTGTAGAGATATTCCGAACCCGAACCAATAATAATTTGATCAACATTAACCTGCATTCCTCGATTTCTGGCAAGATAATGACGGATAGCTTCACGAAGTTCGAAATATCCGCAATTAGGTGATTTTTTAAGCAAAAGTTCTCCGTGTTCGGTCAAAATCTTCCGCATGGTTTTGCTAAGCACAGATAAAGGAAAATCGGGATATTCGTGTACTGTATTCTGTAACGTATGCTCTGTAGTATGCTCCTTCGAGGTTGCAAAACCATCGGTTTTACGGAAAATAACCAAAAATCCGCTTCGCTCGCGGGATTCTACATATCCTTCTTCGCAAAGCAGGGCATAGGCGTGTTCGACGGTGATTGTGCTGACGCCTATTTCTTCCGCAAGACTGCGTTTTGAGGGGAGTTTAGTGTTGTACGGATAATTTCCTTTGACGATGTCATCTCTAACCTGTTTATACAGTTGAATATATATCGGGCGTTCTTCTTTATCTATTGTGTATCTCATCTGGATATATAAAATACTCCTGTTTTGGTGTTTGTTATATGGTCAGATTTAGTATACACTGTTTTCGTCAAATTGTAAAGGAGTATGATGAAAATGAACACAAGAACAAAGAAAATAGTCATGGCGGCACTTGTAGCGGCGCTTGTATGTGTTGCGACGATGATTATTAAAATCCCGTCACCGCTTAAAGGATATTTGAATTTGGGAGACTGTATCGTATTACTTGCAGGTTGGATTCTCTCGCCTGTATACGGCTTTCTTGCCGCAGGGCTCGGCTCTGCCCTTGCGGATGTGTTTTCGGGATATGTAATTTACGCACCGGCAACTTTTATTATTAAAGGTCTTATGGCGCTCATTGCATTTTATGTATATAAGCCTCTTTATAAAAAACTCAGAAATCTTCCTTCGAGAATTATCAGCGGAATTGCGGCGGAGTTTATGATGATAATGGGGTATTATGTATTCGAAGGTTTTATGTATGGTTTCATTCCGTCGGCGTTGAATATTCCCGCAAACGCTATGCAAGGTGTCGCAGGCCTTGTACTCGGTGTACTGTTGATAAATTTGTTTAGACGTAACAAAATATCGTTTTGATGTGTGGGGATCGATTCCCGAATTATACTGAACGAAACAAAAATAGACGAACATGAAGTCCGTCTATTTTTATTTGGCACCCGCAACGGGAATCGAACCCATAACTAACCCTTAGGAGTAGAAAACATACCTTTTTGAACTCTAACTTCTAAACACTTCAAAACCCCGATAATCCCTTGAATTTCAAGCGGTTATCGGGATTTTCTTCTTAACCGTTCACTTCTGCTCTCGATTAATAATTTCTATGTTCATTTTTGAAATTGTTAGCAGATTTGTTGGCATAATGTGTTTTTACTTGTAGTTCCGGTTTTCATTACGTTATTGTGGATTAATAAAGGTGAAAAATAATA
>JAZRUB010000168.1:0-32036 GCA_045652305.1 Eubacteriales bacterium | reverse complement strand
ATTCTGTCAAAACACGTTCCGTACCGTAACGGTTATAGTATATGTTACGATTGCGGTTTAGATATAATTCGTCCTCAAAAATATTCTTATTATAATCTGCTTCAAAAAAGCGATAGTCGTCATAAGACGTATTGTCATATTCGGGTTCTAACAATTCAGTAATAATCGCAAGAACACCCAAAAGCAATCCCAAAAATGCGAACACGCATACAATAATGATTGCTATTTTTTTTATTGTTTTTTTATCCGACGCGGTGTCGCGCCTGTTTTCGGGCACAACATCTTGTTTTTTTCGTTTCATAATATCCCAACTATAAAAATGCCCTTAATTTAATATATGGGGCGCTTTATATCGCGCCCCATATAAAGTGAATTACTGTTCGATAAAACGCTTTAGGTTTTCACAGCCTATGCGTATGCCCTTTAAGGAGTCTTCCATTCCTTCGAACTCAATCGTAAGGAATCCATCATAAGAGTTACGTTTGAGCGTTTGCACACATTGACGTACGGGAACATCACCGTGTCCTATAATGGAACCGCGAAGATAGTTACCGCCACGTGTTTGGAACCATCCCTCACCGGGATTGTCAAGCGAACCGCTTCTCTTATGAAAATCCTTTGCGTGAGCATGGAAAGCATAAGGTGCAAGTAAACCTACGGCGTAATTATGGTCGGTATCGGAGCAAGCAAAGTTGCCGATATCAACCAATGCGCCAAAATTGACGTGGTCAACAGCGTTTATAAGTTTTTCCACACGTTCGGGGTCCTGTGCGAAAAAGCCGTGATTTTCGATACAAGTCTTTATACCCTTGGTTTCAGCATATTCAGTAACTTCGCGATACGCTCTTGCAAGGATAGGAAGCACGTAATCAAAACTTCTGCCCGTCTTTCTTTCCGAAGCGGGATAACCCGAAGTAGCGTCGTGACGCATAACCTTACAGCCGTAAGCTGCGGCAACGTCAACCAAACCTTTTACACGCTGTATTTCGGCATCAGTATCGCGGTTAACGAAGTCTGCTCCGACACAGAAGCAACAAGCCTCTATGCCGACTTTTTTACAATAATCACCTATATCTTTCGCATAGTTTATATATGCTTCAAGGTCATCCTTGTACTTAGGGGTTTCGATAAAATCGACACCTTCTGCACCGAATTCTTTAACCTTATCAATACAGCCCTTGATACCGAGAGAATCTTCCTCGGTATAGCCGTGAAAACTATAAAGACTGACGCCTATTTTCATAACGATTTATACCTCGTTTTAATTAGTCGAGAGTGATGGTAGGCATCTTGGTCCAGTCGTTGATGCCGATGATTCCGCCGCCATCGCGGAGGAAGATACTCTTCAACGAAGGTTGTTGCAATTCTTCATCGAAGTTAGAGCAGTTGATAGAAACAGAAATAGAGATTTCGTCGCCCTTAACAGGTTTTTCTACAGGGAACTCAGAAGTGCCGAGTTCGTCCCAACCAATTGCTGCTTCGTAGTAAATCTTACCAGCGCCTTCATCGTATACACAGAAAGCTTCGCAGTTTTCAGCCATTGCGCCTTCGGGCATCCATACGTGGGTGATGGTTTCGCCGTCGTTGTTTACACCGAAACCGTACTGACGTACAGTGTTGTCTTGAGCGGTGATATCATTGGTTTCGCGATGGAAATCCCAGTTTTCGCTGATGTATTCGCTGTCAGCACCGAAAGCAGAGAGGTTAAGCTGAATGCAGTCGTACTTGTACATTTGAGCTGCGCTGTCTGCATTACAGATGTTGTCGTGCATAGGAGTATCAACGATTACGCCAACGTACAATTTGTCTGCATCATAGGTCATGTAAACTTCTGCAGTTGCGTAGTAGTTGTTAACTTCGAACTGAGCATAGCTTACGTATTGGTTATCGGGTTTGATGTCCCAAACCATGCTACCGTATTCAGCGGTAGAAATCTTACCGTCGATAGCGGGAGCTTTGGTAGCAGACTTAATTTTGGTGTCAAGACCGGTGCTAACAATGAAACCGTGGGGGAAGAATGCGATGGTATCGTCAGCATTTTCGATAGCGGTGATTTTAGGCGCATTGTCTTTCCATATAACTACAACAAAGCCGTCTTCTGGGATAGCAGTCTTTGCGTCTGCTTCGCCAGCTTTAGCGAAAGAAGTTTTGATGTAGGAGAACTTTTCGTGTTTGTATTCGAAAACAGCAACAGCGTAGTTAGCATAATCTTGGCCTTCAACTTCGATGGTTCTGCCATAAACAGAAGTGAATACGCCGTTATCTCTTTCGCCTACAGGTTCGTTAACCTTGGAAAGTTGGAGAGAAGCCGCACCGTTAGCAGTTACCTTGGTACGGTCGGTCTTGGTGTAATCGCCCCAAGAGATAAACTTGTTGGTATATGCAACGGGAACAACAGGTTCAGAGGAAGAAGTTTCGGAAGTTTCATCTTTAGAAGATTCTGTTTTAGAAGTATCAGTAGTAGAAGTCGCATCTTCATTCTTGCTTGCAGTAGAGAAAGTAGGATTGCTTACTTCTTCTTCGCCGCCGCATGCTACAAAAGACATAGCAAAAAGGCAGACAAGAACAATTGCAATAATTTTCTTCATAAATTAAACACGCTCCTTAATGAATTATTTATTCTTGTTTGATTTAATTATAACGACAGCAACAGCAGCAATAACTGCGAGTGCGCCTACGATGATAACGATGATTACCCAAAGGTCCATTCCGCCGTCTTCGACAGGTTCTTCAACCGCATCGGGTTCAACAATTATCGTGATTTCTACGGTATTGGAAATGCTTGTGCCGTCGGTTACCGAAACACGTGCAGTGTAGGTGCCGGGCTGGCAATCGTAGGTTTGTACTTCGAAGAAACCATTGCCTTCTGCGGCAAAGTATATGCCGTCAGGCTTTTCAATAGTAGCGATTTTGAGGTCGCTCTTTTTAGTATCTTCGTCAATGATTTCGAGTTTGTCGTTATAATAACTGTTCAGAGCAACAGTTACGGTTTTACCTTCTTTAATAACAGGAGTAGCTTCGTAATAAGTACCGGAACAGTATTTATACGTCAATTCGTATACTGTTCTTACAGCATTAGTACCTACTGCACTACGGAAAAGATGGTCGCCAACCTGGTACATGGTCATCATACCATTTTCCATAAGGCCTGCACCGTAAGAAGCACTTACATACTTTGCAAATTTTCTTGCATAATCCTTGGAATTCATGTCAACTTCGAATTCCATACCATTCAAGCCATACTTCTTAACAACGTCTGCAGCGTCGTTACACACTTGAGGAGTAGAATCACCTACTTCAGGGCTTGAATTGTCAAAAGCATAACCGCTTTGCATGGTAACAGAGTCGAAACCGAGGTCTTTGGATACTTCAACACCCGAAGCGCTGTAGTAAGGTATCCACATCGTCTTATATCCCTTTTCGTGGGAATAATCGTTGAAATACTTTACAAGTGCTTCTTCGTGGGTAGATTCGGCATAATTGATGCTTTCTGCAAACCAATACAAGCCTTTGATTTCCAAATTCTCGAAATTGCACTTTTCAAATTCTGCTTCGATATAGTCGATATACCACTTTACGGCAGCAGAACGCTTTTCCAAAGAATTGAGCTGGATGTTTTTACCGTCTATTTCGCCAAACACGCCAGTGCTGTATTTGAAATTGGGAACCGACAAGAAAATAGGATATTTATAGTCGGAATCAAGTCCAAGGTCATCCTTTAAATCGCCGACAACGGTATTCAAAGCACCAACATTATAATTGGGATGGAAAGTATTTTTAACCGATACTTCCATCTGAGCCTTGGTCATTTGGCTTACGTCCTGAGGAATACCGAGGAACAACAACGAATCAAACATTTGGTCCTTAGCATTGCCGTTGCCGTCAATGTAAGCAAAATAATATTTGAGAGTTTGAGCGGTATATCCAACGTAAGCTGACTGATTTTGGTTAAGCATATCTGCAACGTACATCAAACAAATACTCTTGATGCCGTCGATATCGCCCGAAACGCCTTTATCTGCAGGTTCGGTATAGGGTTCGCCCGAAACCGCAGAAGAAACGTCAGAGTTACCATAAACCATGATTTCGTCAACGTTTGTATTAACGCTACTGGAGAATACAACGCGTACGTAACGAGCTTTATAGTTGTTGTCAAGTTCTACAGTCAAGCCCACACGCTTTGCAACCGTATAAGTTGCAAGACGCGGGTCTTGTACTTCACCTGCGTAATTGAAGTTTTCGCCGTCTTCGGATACATAAACTTTAGCATAGCGAGAGCATACAATACCTGCAGCTCTATGCTGAAACTGACCGACATATACCTTGCTTATCGCCATAACCTCTTCAAGGTCGATTGTAACGGTAACTTCGGCACCTCTGTATAATTCAAGCCATGCTGCATCGTTATACGAGTCGGTAGTAGCTCTAATACCGTCGGTAAGTTTTGTTTCGCTTTTATATTCTTTGTTGGGATATGCGTTGTGGATGGGAATCGCATACTCAAGAGTATACGATTTCCCAACTGATATTATTTCGTCTTCGGCATGTGCTACCGATGCAAACATAGGAACAAGCATCAATAGTGCAAGGACCGAAATTAATATTTTTTTGAACATACAGTGCACCTAATTATGCTACCTTGTTGTATGCGTCAATAGCTTCTTCCATAGCGGTTTGAACAGCAGATTCCATAGATTCCCACTTGGAAACGAGGGTGTTGGTGGGAGAGCTGCTAACTGCACCGTAGATACCTTCTACGCCGCCCCAACCGTAAATTGCGCCGATGTCATAGAAACGGTTGTTGTATACGATGTCGAGCATTTCAGCGTCGTCATCGGACTGAACAGCCTGAAGCTGGAGAGTAGTCTGGTAGTAAGCGCGGATAACTTCTGCATTGTAGAAGCCGAGAGCCTGAAGTGCAAAGGTTACAGCGTCCAAACGAGATTCGGGAACGGTAGTGGGGATTGCGAGAGCAGAGGAGTGATAACGGTTAACTGCGCAGCAGTAGTTTTCTTGGGTTTCGTCAAGCTTCGGAATAGGAAGAACGCCGAATTCGAAGTCCATGTTAGCGCTCTTGAGAAGAGAAACAGAGGTGCTGGTAGTGTTGTAGAACAAGCCTCTGCCGTTTATAAACATTTCTTCAAGTTCAGCAAAGCCGTACTGAGAAGGATTAGAAAGCGACTGACCTGCGATAAGTTCTGCACGCTGAGTGTTCTGAGCGTCAGACATGAGAGAGTAAACTTTGTCGAATGCCTTGATAGCGGATTCGGTGTTTACGTTGATGTAAAGTTCATCGTCAGCATTTTTCTGAACGGTAGCAACGTTACAGCCGTTAACCATGATGGTTGCACCGTAGGAGTGAGAAAGGTTACCGTAGGTAGCGTTGAAGCCCCACATACCGTTTTCGTCGGTGTGAGAAACCTGACGGCACATTTCGTAATAAGCGTCGATGGTGAATTTACCTTCACGAACGAGGTCATAGATGTTGCCTTGTTCGGAAAGGGCAGCGTTTTTGCTGTAAATGTCTTTATTGTAAAGAGTGAGGTAGGTGTTATCGTCGTCGGTAAGGATAGCATCACCGGTGAGGAGGTAATGTCTGCTACCGAGAGCAAGAGATTCTATAGCTTGGTCATCCCACCAGGGGTGAGAGATATTCATAATATCGTCGAGAGGACGATAGTAACGTGAGGAAATACCTGTAACAAGGCGGTCTACAGAATCGCAGATGATATCGTATTCATCTGTGCCACCTTGAACAAGGATGCCGATTTCGTCAGCGGGAGAAGTTACGGGAGTAACGTCAAAAGTGATACCGTAGGTTTCTTCGAGGAAGTTGTTACGGTTTTGGATAGCACTGTTGATAGTGTTACCTTCTTGTTCTTCGAGGTAGGTGAACTGCTGTTCGCCGTATTTGTGACGGCTGGTTTCTACACAAAGAACACGGATAGGGTCAGAATCTGCAAAATTCTTGTCCTGATAAGGGAATTCGCCGTAATCGGCAGGACCGTAGGTGAACTTCTCATCAGAAGTTCCGGAATTGGATGTTGCAGGGCCGGAAGATTCTTCGTTTCCGCCGTTACAAGCGACTAATACGCTTGCGCAAAGCAACACTGCAAGAAGAAGGGAAAATACCTTAAGATGCTTTTTCATAGTAGCCTCCATGAATTTGTTTTTGCCGTCCGCAATATACGAACAGCATTATAGATGATACAGATTATATCACATTAACCAATATAAAGCAATAGTGTTCTTTTATTTTTATATAAAATTTTCATTGTCTTAACTTTTGCACAAAAGCAAAAGTGACAGAACTCATGTTCTGCCACTTCGGAGTTTAAAATATAAAACAATTACAATGCAGGAATAACTGCTGTTGCAACGGCGAAATACACAACCAACGCCAATGCGTCAATGACCGTTGTAATAAAGGGGTTTGCTACAACCGCAGGGTCAAAGCCCAATTTTTTAATAACAATCGGGAAACAACAACCCACAACCTTCGATGCAACAACGGTTGCAAAAAGCGTCAAACAAACCACAAACGCCACCAAAGCATCCGCGCCGTCAAGCCAAATCGCCTTCAAATATCCTACTGCCGAAAGCGAAACACCGCAAAGGCAGGAAACTCTTAATTCTTTCCACAACACGCGCAACATATCCTCGGGAACGACATCACCGAGCGAAAGGGCACGTATTACCGTAACCGAACTTTGACCGCCTGCATTACCTGCAGTACCCATGAGCATCGGGATAAATGAAGTTAATATAACAAATTCGCTCAATGCTGCCTCATAATTTGAAATTATCGCACCCGTAAAGGTGGCAGAGAGCATCAAAAGCATCAACCACGGCACACGTGAAAGCCAGGTTTCGATAACGCCTACTTTTAAATACGGTTTATCCGACGGTGTAATACCTGCCATTTTTTCAACGTCTTCGGTTGCTTCTTCAAGCGCAACATCAATCGCGTCGTCGACGGTGACGATACCCACAAGACGATTATCTCTATCTACAACGGGCAAAGCAAGGAAACTGTAATCGGAGATTTTTTTAACTACCGATTCCCTATCGTCATCGGTCTTTGCGGAAATAACATTCGTTTCCATCAGTTCGGATATAAGCGTATCGGTTTCAGCCAACATTAAATCCATCGCCGTAACCACGCCGACAAGCTTTCTGTCCGATTCGGTTACATAGCAGGTGTAAATCGTTTCTTTTTCGGTACCGACGCGTCGTATACGCGAAAAAGCATCGGTAACGCTCATATTTCTGTCAAGACGGACATATTCGACCGTCATTATACTACCGGCGCTATCCTTGGGATAATTTAAAATTTGGTTAATCTGCTCACGAGAAGCGGGGTCCGAGTTACTTAACATACGGGCAGCAACATTCGCGGGCATTTCTTCGATAATATCAACGGTGTCGTCGATATATAGCTCGTCAAGCACCGCCTTCAATTCGGCATCGGACATACGTCTTATAAGCAATTCCTGTAATTCCGACGACATCTCCGAAAAACATTCTGCCGCCAAATCTTTCGCCATCAAACGAAAAACTATCGGCAGATGAGCCTCGTCAAGCTCTTCGCACAGCTCGGCAAGGTCAAAAGGTTCATAGTCAACAAGAACGGTTCGGATAGACTGATAATCGCCTATCTGCAAGTGCGAGTTGACAAATTCAAGCAACTGTTCTTTTTCCAAAAAGCCACATCCTTTCTTTACTGTAATCAAAAAGGAAGTACGGCACAAAAAAGTCTAAAAACGCGGAAAAGGCAAGAATTCAACCGATTCCGCGCAAATACTTTTAGGTTTTATGCCACTACTTCGTCCGGAATCCATTAAAATCTCACCTCTTTTGTAAAATTATTCAATTAATAATAAACCCATTTTACGCATTTGTCAATCAAATTCTTGATTTTATTTACATTTATGATATAATAAAACATCACCTTTTTGGAGGTAACCATGTTTAAGTTCGGCAATTCCTGGGACGCGCTGATGCAAAGCGAAGCCGAAAAGGATTATTATATCAATCTTCGCGCTTTTTTGAAAAGTGAATATCTTAAATCCGGTGTGCCGATTTATCCCGATATGAACGATATTTTCAATGCGTTCAAATATACCGATTATGAAAACGTACGTGCCGTTATCATCGGTCAAGACCCTTATCATGGTGCAGGTCAGGCACATGGGCTATGTTTCTCGGTCAAAAAAGGAATAGAAAAACCGCCCTCTCTCGTTAATATATTCAAGGAACTTCAAAGTGACCTCGGTATCACTCCCCCGAATCACGGTGAACTCACTCAATGGGCGAAAAACGGTGTTATGCTATTAAACAGCGTACTGACGGTACGCTCGGGCAGTGCAGGCAGCCATAGAAACAAGGGATGGGAAATTTTCACCGACAGAGCCATTTCCCTGCTCAACGAACGTAAAGAACCGATATGCTTTATACTTTGGGGCGGATATGCAAGGGCAAAAAAATCGCTCATTACAGGAAAACAGCACTACGTGCTCGAATCGGCTCACCCAAGTCCGCTTTCTGCATATAACGGATTCTTCGGGTGCAAGCATTTTTCCAAATGCAACGAGTTTTTACGCTCGATAGGAAAAGAAGAAATAAATTGGAAAATAGATTAAAAATACACAAAAACGGATTTGGAATACACCAAATCCGTTTTTGTATTAAAAGGAGAACTTAAATAACGTTGTTGCCGAATCGTTTAATTTTCTTGGTAGTGGTCTTTTCAAACGCTTCCCAAACGATTTCGGTTACTATTATCTTTTTATAGGTCGGCAATTTGTCGTTGATTTTAGAAACAACTGCCGAGATTTCTTTACGAATATCGTCTTCCGACGGTGTTTTTTCACCATATACCTCTTTTATATTTTCGATACACGGGAATATTTTTGCCTTAACCGACATTCCGCCTTTAGTATTGGGAACGCCCAAAACAATCGCTTCGGAAATAAATTCTTCCTCGGTAAGACGGGTTTCCAATTCTTCGGGATAGATATTCTTGCCGTTTTGTGCAACGATAACGTTTTTGCATCTGCCTGTGATATACAAAAATCCATCGTCATCAAGATAACCCAAGTCGCCTGTATGGAAATATCCGCCACGCATGGTATGCGCTGTTCCTTCGGGGTCGTTATAATAGCCCAACATGACGTTGTCGCCCTTGGCTATTACCTCGCCGACACCTTCTTCGTTAGGATTTTCTATTTTTATTTCTACACCGTGTATGGGAAGTCCAACCGCATTGACGTTCATGTAAAAGTCGTTATTGCCCGCAAGCAGAGGCGAGGTTTCGGTAAGACCGTATCCCTGGTAAGTGGTTATGCCCAAAAACATGAAGGTTTCGATAACTTCGGGTTTTATGGGTGCTGCGCCAACTATCAAAAGTCTTAATTTGCCACCAAGCGATTTTTTCACCTTGCGTTTGACGATAAAACGGATAATCGCAGGAAAACCTTTTATCATATCCAAAAGCGGTGTATCCTCGGACGGAAGCAACTTGGCAGGTAACGATTTACGGATAGACGCGTCTATTCTTTTTAATATAAATTCCAAAAGCAAAGGAACTACGATAAGAACGCTGGGGCGATATTCAGAAATATTTTTCGCAACCTGACGCAAACCGTCGGCATAGGATATGCACGAGCCACCCGACAGCAACAATAAATGTCCAAGCGTTGTTTCATACGTATGGTGAAGCGGCAACACCGAAAGAGAATGAAGTGTCGGGTCCACCTTAACCATGCACGCGGTAGAATTAATGTTTGCACAAATGTTCTTTTGCGAAAGGCAAACGCCCTTTGAATTGCCCGTGGTACCGGAAGTGAAGATAAGTATGCTCATACTTTCGGCATCCATCGGCATTGTATCGATTTCGTTATTGCCGTCTTTATAGAGCTTTTCGCCCTCTGTTATAAGTTCCGACAGAGTTTCGATACCGTTCTTGCTTTGATTTATCGAATATTTGTCGACGTTCTCGCAATCCATTTTGGATATAATCGAATCATCGGCGATTATTGCAGAGCATTCTGCCGCTTTGACAAACTCAAGCATATCTTCAATTGAAAGCTCTTTATCTATAGGCACAGTTACACCGACACTTGCCGATGCAAGATAAGACAAAATCCAGCCGTAACTGTTTGCACCGATGACCGCGATACGTTTGTCCTTATAGCCTCGATTGATGAACGCGGTACAGAGTGCTTTATACTCCGATTCAAGCTCGGAATAAGTCACTGTCCTATCACGCATAACAAAAGCAGGCAATTTAGAAAAATGCTTAGCACTTTCATAAACCAACTGACGAAAATCATAAACAGGTCTTATTTTGTGCTTCTTTTCCAAAAATTTTTCGTAAATACTCATTAGTTTCCCTTTCATTAGGAAATTTAGTTTTCTTGATTATATCACACCTCTAACGTAATTTCAATACCTATATGTAATAATTTCAAATATTGTTTGTGATAGTTTCAAAAACTATATCTTTGCGCTTTTATATTTATTTTGATAAAATTCAAAAAAATTATCGACAAAAACAAATCATTGGTTTATAATGTGGTATCAAAAATATAGGATTGAAGGTTTTTTCTTGAAGCATTACAAATATAAAGAGTATATTTCAAACGTTTTCCCTTGTATTTATTACGGGGTAATATGCGGTTTTGTTGTCGGCGCATCGATATTTCTTTTTAAGCTTGCCGCCAAAAAGATAGAATCGGTTTCAACGTATCTTTACAATATTTCATCGGGCAACCCGATTTATATTGCCTTAACTTTTGCGGTATTGATAATCTCTGCACTTTTGATGTACTTACTGCATAAAAAAATACCCGAAATCCGCGGAGGCGGTATCCCGAGAAGTGAAGGGGTTTTACGCGGTGTACTGTCTTTCCGTTGGTTCAAAACATGGGCAGGAACATTTATCGGAAGTATGATAAGTTTCTTTTGCGGTCTGCCATTGGGAAGCGAAGGGCCCGCCGTACTTATGGGTACTTCTGTCGGCAGAATGTGCGGAAACCTCTCCAAAAACAAATCCACTTGGAACCGTTATATCATGACGGGCGGTGCAGGTGCAGGCTTCGCGGTTGCTACGGGTGCTCCCCTTTCGGGAATACTTTTTTCCCTCGAAGAAATACACAAGCGTTTTACCCCCATGCTTGTAATTACGGTCTCTGTGTCTGTAATTTCGGCAACCTATGTAAATCAACTGCTTTGTTCCCTATTCGGCTTAGATGCCAACCTATTCAACCTAAGCGATTTTTCAAAATTCGAACTTTCGCACGTCGGTTATTTGCTTCTTTTGGGCATAATGGTGGCTTGCGCGGTTGCGCTATTCGATTCTTCGATTGAGTTTTTCGGCAATCTCACAAGCAAAATAAAATTTCTTACGGCACCCGTTAAACTTGTACTTGTTTTCATCGCTACAGGCATTTTGGCGTTTTGTTTTAACGATGCGCTTTACAGCGGGCATCACACCATAACAGAGGTTATGGAGAATAACAAATCGGCATTTTTCCTCCTCGCGCTGTTTGCGATACGTTTGCTAATGATGATTTTTGTTACAGACAGTAGCGTTACAGGCGGTATTTTCATACCCACTCTTGCCATCGGGGCGGTATTTTCGGCACTTTCCGGAAAATTGCTTTTGGCTTTGGGTATGGAAGAAGCACTCTTCCCTGCCGTAGTATTCCTTGGTATGTGCGCTTTTATCGGAGGAACTTTACGTGCTCCGCTTACTGCGACGATGCTTTTCTTGGAGCTTTCGGGACAATTTTCAAATATGCTATTTGTCGCACTTGTTATTTTCACGGTTACGTTCATTACCGAAATGATAAACCAAACACCGTTTTACGACCATGCGCTTGAAAGAATGGAACATGCCCAAAACCAAGGCAAAACACCTATTATCGCTTGCTTTGAAATGACGGTTTCTCATAATTCGTTTGTTGTAGGAAAAGCGGTGCGCGACGTAATGTGGCCGTCTTCGTCGGTTGTAATCAGTATAAAACGTGCCGACGAAACAAAAAAAGACCTTGACAATGACGGGGAGAAGAAACTCTACGTAGGAGACACAATCGTTCTCCGTGCAAGGTTTTTCGAAGAAGACGAAATTCGAAAACTGTTAATCGGATTAGTCGGTCCCGACCACGAAATAAACAGAATCGAAATAGAATGACAAAAAATATAGGCTGTCGCGTTTTCAAGCGCGACAGCCTTATTTTTATTTGTTTATGATATTCACAAAAGTGCTCTTAGGTCTGTAACCTACGGTTGTTGCCAAATTTTCGCCGTTTTTGAAATACATAACGGTCGGGCAGGTGTAAAGATAATATTTTCTTGCGATTTCGGGGGATTCGTCAACGTCAAGTCTTGCAACCTTAATCTTGCCGTCGTATTCTTTTTCGAGTTCAGCAATGGTAGGTCTGACCAAATCACAAGCAGGGTTCCAATCCGCCTCAAAAAGAAGCAAAACGGGAATATCGGATTTTATAACCTCTTTTTCGAAATTCTGTTCATTAACAAAAACTTCCATGTTTTTATAACTCCTCTGTTAATTCTTGGATACATTATATCACATGAATAACAAAAAGTAAAGAGGTTCATCGTTTTTCGGTTATCATTCTTTTTAATTCTCTCACCGCATCGCCCAAACCGCCAACGAAATCTATAATCCCATGCTCGACAGCTTCACGTCCGTCGATAACCGTACCTATATCGGTCGTCATGTCATCGGTGGCAGTCATGAGTTTTCTTACGGTTTCGCCGTCTACACGTGAGTTGCGTACGATAAATTCTATAATACGCTCCTGCATTTTTGCGAGGTTTGCAAAAGTCTGAGGCACACCTATAACCAATCCGTTTAATCTTACGGGATGCAGGGTCATTGTTGCGCTCGGTACGATAAAAGACTTTTTCGCCGATACCGCCAGAGGCACACCGATTGAATGTCCGCCACCCAAAACGATAGAAACGGTCGGTTTCGTCATACCCGCAATAAGTTCGGCTATGGCAAGACCTGCCTCGATATCACCGCCTATTGTGTTAAGCAAAAGCAAAAGTCCATCGATATCGTCGTTTTCCTCAACCGCAACAAGTGTAGGTATACATTGTTCGTATTTTGTTGATTTACTTTGAGGTGAGGCGGCAAAATGCCCCTCGATTTGTCCTGCGATGACCATGGAATGTATACATATTCCGTTTCCTACCGTTGTTACGCTTTGGTTTGGCGGGAGAGCATTCTCTAATTCTCTGTTTTCCTCCGAACAATCCGAATTGTAACAGCAATGATTGTTTTCATTTATCATAAGCATTTCCTTTTTTGTTTATTAATTCTCTTTTTCATTCGCTATTATTCCAATACAGGCATAAAAAACACATAACTGCCGATAATAAAGTAAAATTTACCTTCATCGTCAGGAGTTATTATGCAAACAAATCTAAAAGGTAAACTGAAAAAGTCTTATGCAATTATAAAAAAGAAATTAACCGAACGCGACGTTTCGGCTTGGTTGTGCGATAATTTTTACGTTATAGACAAGCACTACCGAAAGGCGTTAGCTGACAAAAATGCATTAAAATGCGGTGATATGTTCGGTATACTCAACCGTTATTGCGAAAACCGAGATTACACCCCGACGCCCGATACGCTTACTAAATATTTAAAGGTACAGAAAAAGGATTTTTCTTACCGCGAGCTATGTTCTGTAAGAACCTTGATGTCGGTTTGTTCTATAATAAAAATAGGCGACATCCTTTCAGAAAACAAGCAAATGGATTTGCTTCCAAACTCCATAAAGCTACTTCATTCTCTTACCGACCCACAATATGACGACGTTCTGCCGTCGGTATGGAAGCCCGAAGAATCGCTCGAACAATATGAAAAGCTATATAACACCTACGATTCGGATACAAAATGGCAATACCGCAAAGCCGTTGCCGATTATGCAAAGCTACACAGTATTTCCGAAACCGAAGCGGTAACTCGACTTATTAAAGAATCTTTAACGAAGAAAATACCGTTGGGGACCATGTTGTTTTCACCTAAAGAAAGTCATGCAATCGCTTGGTTTACTGCTGTCTTGACGGTTTTTGTCTTATTGTCTGTTGTTTCATTTTGTTTTATAGGATTTTTAACATTTTTGCTTTTTATCCCGTTTGGGATTGCGTCAAGCGCGATAGCAGACCAGATTATATCCATGAGTATTCCTGCTTACCGTGCACCGAGATTGACGTTAGACAAAATACCCGACAACGCAAAAACGCTTGTCACCGTTGCATCACTTATGACGGGCGGAAAAAGCGATGACAAGGTATTCGAATCGCTCTCGCGTTTTAGATACATGAACCCTGACGATAACGTATATTTTTGTTTGCTTGCCGATTTGCCCGATTCCGATTCGCCTTACCAACTTAATGACAACGAAATAATAGAATACTCCCATAAAAAGATAGACGAACTGAATAAACTTCACGGAGAAAGATTTTGCTTGTTTTTCCGCGAACGTGTGCTTAACAAAAGCGAAAACAAATACGGTGGATGGGAACGCAAACGCGGTGCGGTATGTGAACTGGTTTCGCATATAGTTCACGGCAACAAAAACGAATATTACGGCGGAGATTTTATTCGCGATATAAAATATATACTCACGCTTGACAGCGACACCAATCTATCGGTAGGAAGTGTAAACGAACTACTCTCGGTGGCACTTCACCCTGCCAATATCCCCGTTGTAAAAGACGGCCGTGTCATTTCGGGTTACGGTATTATTCAACCGACGGTTCGAACAGAGCTTAAAAGTGCCTACAAAACAGGATTTTCACGTCTTATTTCTGGTGCAGGCGGTGCAGACGTTTATGCAAACGCGGCATTTGTGCGTTCTCAAACGCTTTTCGGGTCGGGTTCGTTTTGCGGAAAAGGGCTAATCAACGTAGCTCTTTTCGACTCGCTTATTTCGGACAAACTGCCCGAAGGACTTATATTGAGCCACGACGTTATTGAGGGGAGTATACTTCGTACGTTAGCTGCATCCGATATAACTCTTACCGACTCTACGCCCGGAAATACCGTTTCGTTTTTCAGACGTCACCACCGTTGGTTAAGAGGCGATTTCCAAAACCTTTATTTTCTGTTCGGAAGTCTTATTAACCGTTTTTCCAAAGCCAGATTATTGATGACTGCTTTAAGGCATTTGTCCCCTGTTTTTTCGGTATTTGCAATAATAATCGGTTGTTTTTTAAGCAATACAAGCGGTCTTGCGTTATTTTTGTTGGCATACTCGGAATTTTTACTACCCTGCGTGCTTACGGTGGTTAGATTTTTATTTTCGGGTTCGCCTTTTGCTTGTTTGCGATTTTTCTCAAAAGCATACTCGATGCTTACCCAAACGTTCATGCGCGTGTTTTTCGAGATTTCATCTAGTTGCCGTCGTGCCGTTCTTACGTCACACGCATTGTTTCTTGCAGTCTACCGTTTATTCAGCAAAAAGAAAACGCTTCAATGGACTACTGCTGCACAAACCGAAAAACTTTCAGGTACGTTGGGCAAATACGTTTTAGACGGTGCAGTTTCGGCAATTATCGGCTTTGCAATGCTCATGCTTGCGCGTACACCTTTTATGCGTTTTGCAGGACTTTTGTATTTCGTTTATCCGCTAATTTCGCTTATCCTATCGCGTGACGTTGGCGGTGGCGAGGAAGCACGTCCCTCTCTTTCTGAAAAACAAAAGAAAACCTTGAAAGCGCATATTTCTGATATGTTTGATTTCTACCGCGAAAACGTGGGAGAAATCACAAATCATCTTCCGCCCGACAACCTTCAGTTATCGCCGATTACGAGCGTTGCCATGCGCACCTCGCCAACGAACATCGGGTTTTATCTTGTTTCGCTCCTCGCCGCAAGGGATATCAACCTAATAAGTTCAAACGAGCTTTTCGAAAAGCTCGATAGCTGTCTTGAAACAATTGAAAAACTCGATAAATATAACGGAAACCTATACAACTGGTACGACATTTCAAATCTTGCCGTAATAGGCGATAAATACGTTTCCTCGGTAGACAGCGGTAACTTTGTGGTTATGCTTGTTGCGCTCAAAGAGGGATTGTATGATTATATCGGCGAAGAAAACCGTTTAGAAAGCATAATCACGCGTATCGAAACGCTTATTGAACAAACCGATTTGAAAATTTTCTACGACAATCGACGTGACCTATTCCGTATAGGGCTAAGAGGTGACAACGGTATGGTCGATTCGGGTTGCTACGATATGCTCATGAGCGAAGCTCGAATGACGGCATATTACTCCGTCGCATCCTCGATAGTGCCGAAAAAGCATTGGGGCTCACTCGGCAGAACACTTACCCACAAGGGCGGTTATATCGGTATGATGAGCTGGTCGGGTACGGCGTTTGAATATCTTATGCCTCAACTGTTTTTGCCCCTGTACCGCGATTCGTTCATGTACGAAAGTATCGCATTCGCGCTTATGGTACAGCGTTCCGCTTTTGATATATGGGGTGTAAGCGAAAGCGGTTTTTACTCATTCGACAGCGAAATGCACTATCAATACAAGGCAAACGGCATTCAATCTATCGCTTTGCGCCGTATTGCATCCAACGAAAAAATCATCTCCCCCTACTCCGCCTATCTCTCTTTATGTATCTACGGCAATACCGCAATGAAAAATCTGTCAGCCCTTGAAAAACGCGGTATGTACGGCAAGTACGGTTTATACGAGGCGCTGGACATGAACAGCGATTCCGATGGAATATGCGTAAAAAGCTATATGGCACATCACGTCGGTATGAGCATAATTGCTTCGATAAATGCGATTTCCGACAATATTTTCGTCAAGCGTTTCATGTCGGACAAGCGAATGTCTGCCGCGAACGAGCTTTTACAGGAAAAGATACCGATTGATGCACACGTTTTCGGAGATAATTTCGGCAATTTCGAGGAAAATAAACGTGCTATAATCAAAAGAAGCGGTCATACCGAAACCGCAGATATCGAAAACCCGAACGCAGTTCTTCTCACACGCGGTGACCTTTCTGCTATAATTACAAGCAGTGGTCATATCGCAGTAAACTGCGGTGACAAAATGCTGACTCATACCGAATTTGATAAATACTCTCTGCGCTTTACTGCAGGCGTTGTATTCTCACGCGGGGATAAATCCTACGGCTGTGTACCGCTTTACGGCGGTGAGGGTTATGGGTTTGAGCGAAAAAACGATTCTGTTTCGCATATCGTTTCGGGCAAAGAGTTTTCGGGCAGTGTACGTTACAGCATAGCAAAAAACTGCAACTGTTTATGTATACGCACACGTGCTGAGGCGTTAAAGCAATATAATGTCACTTTTGCATTTGAACCCGTACTTGAAACCCGAAAAAAGTATCTTTCGCACATTTCGTTTTCACGTCTGTTTATCGAAAGTGAATACGACAAACAAAAGCGCATATTGTATTTTCACCGAAGAAGCAGTCTTGACGGCAGACACGTTTTTACCTTTGCTGTTGCACCGCGTAACCGCGATATGAATTTTTCGTTTTTGACAAGTCGGGAAAACCTTGTGGCATCATCGATATCAAGCCCTCTCGATTACGCGTTCGAAACAACCGACAATAAAGCAGGCGCGTGTATTGACCCGTTATGCTTAGTCAGGGCATCGAATGCCGACGGCGGAAAAGCCGAATTTTTGCTCACCTGCGCTGTGACAAAACAAGAATGCGAACGCAATATACGTCTCTCCCGAACCGGCAAAGGCGATTATCCGATTCCCGAGCATGAGGAAATATTCGAAAGAATGCTTACTTCTCTGCTCTACGGTTCAGATGCAAAATTGGTCAACGAATTCAGCCGTTGCGGAATCGGAGACCTTTGGAGCAGAGGTATTTCGGGTGATTATCCGTTGGCAGTAGTTTCTATTTCCGAAATTGCAGTAACGCGTACCGATGCAATTTTAAAAACCTTTCTTTCTCTTGCACGTGCATGCATCCGATGTGAATTGATTTTTTTAATCGCGGACAACGACAACTATAATCGACCTATAGAAACGTCGATTCGTGAGCGTTGTTCAAACGTCGGAATCAATCAGTATATCGGCAAAAACGGCGGTGTCTTTCTGATACGAAAAGGTGACGTATCGGATGATTTTCTATCAGCACTAAAAAACAAATCGCATTTTTATATCGATTTTGCAAACGATACACCCAGAATTAGCGAAAACAAAAAAAGCCGATTCGGCGAAATAATCGTTTCACCTCAAAATGCATCGCAGTTACCCGTTCTGGGCGACGCTATGAAATCAGCGAACGGTTATTTTATACAAGACGGATTTGTTGTTGACAAAAGCACGTTGCCCAAAGCGCCTTACTCTTTTATTCTTACCGGCAAACGCTTTTCAACGGTCATCACGCAGTCAAGCCTTGGCTATACTTTTTACGACAACGCGCGTGAACGCAGACTTTGTTCTTTTTACGGTGATGCTCGTTCATTAGACGACGGAGAACGTCTTTTTGCGATTATAAATAACAAAAAATACGACCTCTGTGCGATATCCAACAAGGTAATTTACGAAAAAGGCAGAGCGGTTTATTTCGGCGAAGCAGAAGGTATTTCCTATACCGTTACGGTTGTAGTTCCTCCTAAATTCCCCGTTAAACTCATTCGTGTTCAGTACAAAAAAGGAAATTTACCCGAAACCCGTTTTGAAATCAACGCAGTGATGGGCGACAGCGTTCATAAAGTGAACGGCATAGAAACCAAAGCATTCACAGCATCGACCAATCAATGCCTTTTGTTCAAAAATGTTTTCGGCATGACTTTTCCCGAAGGGTACGGATTCTTAGGTGTTTGCGACGGGCATACCGATAAAAGCGAAATGGCAACTTACAGCAATGAAAGCGATGTTTTATTCTTTATCGGTGCTTGCACTACCGAATCGGGTGCAAAAAGCGTGGCACAACGGATAAATAAGCGTTTTTTCGATACCGCATATAAAGAAGCGTACAATTTTGCCGATTCGATGATACCACGTATACAAGTTTCGACAAAAAGCGACGTCCACAACAGAATGATGAACTTCTTTCTTCCCTACCAAATATCTGCATGTAGGTTTTATGCGCGAGGTTCATTCTACCAAAGCGGCGGCGCATACGGTTTCCGCGACCAACTTCAGGACTCGCTGTCAATAATTTATTCATCGCCCGAAACGGTAAGAAGGCATATTTTCAGATGTTGCGCTCACCAGTATCTTGAAGGATGCGTAATGCATTGGTGGCACACACGGCATTACGGCAGAGTGAACCGAGGGATAAAAAGCAAGTGTTCCGACGATATGCTTTATCTTCCCATTGTAGTGTGTGATTATCTCGAAAAGACGGGGGATAAAGAAATTCTTGACGTGGAAATTCATTATCTTTCTTCCCCGCCCCTTTCTAATCTCAACGAACGCTATGAACAACCCGAACTAAGCGACATAAAAGAAAGTGTCTACCGACATTGTTTACGCGCACTTGCTTATGCCGAGCGGTTTGGGAAAAACGGTTTAATTTTGATGGGCAGTTGCGACTGGAACGACGGATTTTCGTTAGTGGGCGAAAAAGGAATAGGCGAAAGTGTTTTCTCCTCGCTTTTATTCATAATTGCCGCTGAAAAGTTTATACCGATATGCCAATCGCGTGGCGAATTCGACACCGCACAACATTATATCGAAACGGTTAAAACCTTAAGAAATAATATCGAAGAAAAAGCGTTTTTCGGTGACCGATATGCACGAGCGATTTGCGACGACGGAAAGATATTGGGCATTAAAGGTTGCGATGAATGTGAAATAGACATTCTCTCCCAAGCGTTCGCCGCCATTGCGAAACTCAATCCCGAACGCGTCAAGACTGCTTTAAGCACGGCTTTTGCTACGCTTTATGACCGCAAAAACAAGATATTCAAACTGTTTTCACCGCCATTTACCAACGGTGACACGAGAGTTGGATATATACGCGGTTACGTTGCAGGCATCCGCGAAAACGGCGGTCAATATACGCACGGTGCCCTTTGGGGTGCTCTTGGCTGTCTTATTTCGGACATGACCGAAGAGGGATTGCTAATACTAAATTGCGCAAACCCTGCCGCAAGATGTGCCGATAAAGAGCTTTCTCGCGTATACAAGACCGAACCCTACGCAGTTGCCGCCGATATCTATTCCGAGCAGTATGCAGGCAGGGGCGGTTGGAGTTGGTATACGGGTGCAGCCTCGTGGTATTACCGCATAATGCTTGAATATGTGTTGGGATTGAAATTCGGTGCGAACCAAACCTTACTCTCGGCAACACCGAAAATAGAATACGATGCAGACGTTAGTTGGGGAAATGCCGACTTGCATATAAAAGCCTCGTATGACGTTACCAAACCGACACTTGACGGTGCGGAAATATCCATGCCGTTGAGTCTACCCGACGGAAGTCACAAACTTGAACTTCCTATAAACAACTAAACACCCTATAAATAATAAGTCATGCACCCGAATAGTAAGGATGCATGACTTATTTATAGAAACAAAAAAACAAAAGACAAAACATTTTTCAAAAAACTGTTGCAAAAATCGTTTTGCCATGATACAATATACCTCGCGGTGTAAAAAACACCTTTAATTCGCACAATACACTTAATATACGTAGAGGTATCGAAGCGGGAACGAATCCGAGCGCTGTCGGGGACAGATACAGCGAGGACGAGTTCGTGCAGCGGTCGAAGAAAAGCGAGCATCCTACGGATGCGAAGATTTCTTCGGGCACCGCAAACCGGACATAACGGGGTTCCCCGATACTCATGCTAACAACAATGAATAACACGTAAATTAAATATATACGCAGAGGTATCGAAGCGGTCATAACGGGGCTGACTCGAAATCAGTTTGAGAGCAATCTCACGAGGGTTCGAATCCCTCCCTCTGCGCCAAAAGATAAAAGGACACAATATGTGTCCTTTTTCTTTTGGTATGTGGGGTCCCCGAAAATGAGGAATGAATTTTCGGGGTATATCAAGGGGATTCGAAGGGCGAGTAAAAATGTGTCGGGGACACATTTTTACCGCCACAGGGGAGTGAGCGAAACGGCGTGAAAATTACGGAGTAATGCGGTAAGCCGTGATAGCGAACGGAGAATCCCTCCCTCTGCGCCAAGAACAACCGCGATTTTAGGATTGCGGTTGTTTTCTTTTTGTTATGGATTGATTTTTTATTATTGTCTATTTCTGTTCAAGTGATAATAACCGATATAAAATGACCGTCTTGCGTGACGGTCATTTCTTATTTTGACGCAACTAGATTTTTTGCCCATTGGCTCTTTTTTAACATATATAAACTAAAAAACGCTTTTAGGCTTTCTGCCCCCTGACCGATTATAAAGAGTGTGGCAATATCGATTTCGGTAAATCTTGAAAACAGGAAAACTACAGGAAGCATAACGGCACACATAAAACCGCTATCCATAATAAACGTAATCCATACGTTTCCACCCGAGCGTATCGTGAAATACGAGCTATTGTTAAACGCGTAGAGTGGCATAAAAATTCCCGATATAATCATCATATACGAGGCAAGTTCTTTAACCTCAACTTCTGTGTTATATGCGTTAGGGAAAATCCCCGAGCAAAGTGTTAGCATCGCGCCAAGTGTAATTCCGCAACATAACGAGCAGGCAAGCACCTTACGATTGGTATCGCGCGCCTCTTGGAAACGCCCCTGACCTAAAAGTCCGCCGACCATAATAGAAATTACCGTGCCGAACGACATATAAATCACCGAAAACAAGTTGAAAATGGTTGAGCAGATGTTTTGCGCGGCTACAACGTCTATGCCTCTCGTGGCATAGCATTGGTTTCGTAAAGTTAACGAAAGTGAGCACAAAAACGCGTTAGCAATTAAGGGATGCGATTTTATTATCATTGTTTTGACAAGATTTATAGGAATCGAAAACGATTTGAAAACGCCTTTGAAACAAGGACATTTATTGGCATTTCGATGACTCCATATCACCAAAACAAGCAGTTCGGCGAATCTTGAAATTACTGTCGCAAGAGCAGCGCCCTTTACGCCCATAGCAGGAAGACCAAGCTTGCCGAAAATCAATATGTAGTTCAGAACAAAATTCGTGGCAACGGCGATAATACTCGATGCCATTGGAACAACGGTATGTTCGGTTTCGCGCAAGGTGGAGGCGTATGCTTGAGAAATCGCATAGGGCATAAGTCCTATCAACATTATTTTGAGGTATTCCCTACCCTCGGAAAGTGTCAATGCCAGGTCGCCTGTTGTGTCGTTTTCAAAAAGAAAGGTGGAAATAAGCTCGTTATCAAGCAACGCCAACAACGCGATTGACGCAGTAGACAGCAACACATTTATATACAGTTTAAAGCGAAAGGCGTGTCTGACACCGTTTGAATCGTTCTTTCCGTGGTATTGTACCGAAAATATGCTCGCGCCTGAAATGGCGCCGAATATCAAAAGGTTGAATATAAAAATAAATTGATTTACGATAGAAACGCCCGACATTTGCTCGGTTCCGAGACGTCCTACCATAATATTGTCAAGAAGGGTTACGAAATTAGTGATGCCGTTTTGCACTATAACCGGCACAGCTATAGCAATAATACGGGCGTAAAATTTTTTATCGCCGAAATATTTTTCTTTGATACGCATCGAATTTCTCCTTTCTTGATTATCTTTTACATTATAAGACAATACGTCGCTTAATGCAAGAAAAAAATTACACATACGCATTTTTTGCCCATTTCACCCAAAACTGCAAAACATTTTAATCTTGAAAAGCATTGAATATTGCGATATAATCATCTTATCATATCAAAAGGTGATAAAGTCATGTTAAATAGCGAACACACCGTTGCCAAAGAAAAAGTCAGCATTATTTTTACGGGCGATATTGGATTTGACAAGTATATGGCAGGTAAATGGGAAGACGAAAATTTGATTTCCAAACCGTTGCTTGATTTTTTGCATAGCGGAGACCACGTTTGTATAAACGTTGAGGGCGCACTTATCGATGCTGTCGATGACGGTAACAGAGGCGTGTTCTTTCACTGTATGAATCCGAATGCCGTTTATGTTTTTAACAAAATGGGTGCGGATATTTGGAGCATCGGCAACAATCACACGATGGATGCGGGAAAAGAGGGCATCATCAGTACCAAAGAAATAGCAAGTGAAAACGGTGCTAAAACCTTTGGCGCAGGACTTAACGATAAAGAAGCGTCGGAACCGATTTATCTGAACGAAGCAGGCGGAATCGGCATTTTCGGTGTGAGCTATATGGCAGAGTGTATTCCTGCAACGAAAACACAGGCAGGTGTTTTCCGTTGGGACGATATGGAATATATAAAGGCGCGTATTGACGAAATAAAATCGAAATGCCGTTGGTGTGTGATAGTTGCTCACGGAGGCGAGGAGTTTGCACCTATGCCCAATCCATACACGCGCGACAGATATTTAAAATATCTCGAAATGGGTGCGGATGCGGTTGTTGCGCATCATACCCACGTGCCTGAAAATTACGAAATAACTCAAGATGGCAAGCCGATTTTTTACTCTCTCGGTAATTTTATATTTGATATCGATTACCAAAGAGTTCATCAATATACCGACACGGGAATCGTTTTGAAGCTTACTTTTTCGCAAGATTCTTTGGAATTTGATGCTGTGGGAACTAAAATAGACAGAAAAACAGAAACAATAGACCTATGCAAACTGCCCGATATTTTCACCAACATTGACAGCGAAGAATACAACTTGCTTTCTCCCCTATCGGCAAAGGCTTTTATACTTTCGGATATGAAAAAAATGAAGTTTTTGGAACCCGAACGGTTTTTGAATGCCAACCAAAGTGTTTGGGACGGATATTTTTTCAGTACCGAGCCCGATGGGTATTTTGAAGGCGCTCACATGGACCTCAGCTTAATTGTTCCATTGGCAAAAAAAGAAGCAAAAAAAGAATGGCAAAAAAGCAAATTAGATAAAGTCAAGAATTACATTTCGAAACAAATCGAGGGTTAAAGTCCATCCTTTTTTGCACAAAGCGATTTGAGAGTCAAGTTGAACCAATTACAGTTTTATGATATATTTGGCTTAAGAAAACAGTAAAGGAGTATTGTATGAAAAGATTGAGTGCATTTGTTTTAGTATTAATATCTTTACTTTGTTTAGCAGGTTGCAGTAATCAATCTTCGCAACCCATTAGAACTATCGACGGCAATATGAAAACCTATTACGAGATGTCAGACGGCACATGGCAATACGATGGACATACCTACAAATACAGATTAGAAATCAGCGGGAGACAGCCATCTGCGGTTAAAGACACCACGTATGTTTATTTGAGCAACATAGAAGATATTTCATTTCACAAAGCCATGATGGCAAGCGGGCTCAGCAGTAATATGAACGATTATTTCGATATTGAAGAAGCGGTGCTTGTGGAAATAAAAACAGAAGGTCAGAGTTACTTCATCGCAAAAGTAGTAGAACTATACGAAAAATCGATGTTGCTTGAAGTAACCGACAAAGGAAACTGCGGTGTAAATATCGGCAATCAAATTACTGTTTCTACCGAAAAGATAGCAGGCGTGCTTGCCAATGATGCATCTATGGTGACCGACAATTATCTTCGCATTGAATTTGACGGTCTTATTTTGGAATCATACCCATTACAGTTAGGCAAAGTTTTCAAAATCGATATTACAAACAAAAAAGGCGAATCGATAGAATAATACGCCATTAAAGGCTACCCTCTCGGTAGCCTTTTTCTTTTTGATTCGATTATTGACTTTGCTTTACGGAAATTATATAATTAACTGTAAGTACAAAGAAAGGAGGACGATAATTCGTTATGCCTATTGCTCTGATAATAATTTTGATTTTTGCATGTGGGATTAATTATTATCTCGCAAGAAGATATTTTCAATGCTTTAAGTTCTTATTCCCAAAGACCGTCTTCCTTTTATATATTGCGATTTTTGTTGTAATTACTTTATTTATTCTCTTGGGCTTTTTCAGGTCGATGTTGCCGATTTCTCAAGGAGTTAGGGATTTTTTATGCATTGTTTCGGCATATTGTATGGGATTTTTCGTATATATGCTGTTGTTTACCGTTTTGACAGACGTGGCGTTTTTCATCTTAACTCTTTTCAAAAAGCTATCTATAACTCGTGAATTACTTAGGTTTGTTTGCGGAATTACGGCTATTGGGTTGACTTTTGTTACGGTGGTATACGGTTTTTATAATGCAAAGCAATTAAAGGTTGTAAATTACGACATTGTTATCGAGGATAACGCTTTGGAAAATGAGCTGAACATTGTTTTGATAAGCGACGTGCATTTGGGCGCGATTGGTGCCGAAGACCGTTTAGAAAGTATCGTTGCCAAGATAAACAGCCTTAACCCCGATATTATCTGTATTGCAGGCGACTTTTTTGACAACGATTACAACGCCATCAAAGACCCCGAAGGTGCTATCGAAACCCTAAAAAAACTGCAATCAAAATACGGCACTTACCTTTGCTTTGGCAACCATGATTCGGGAAGTACCGTACCGCAAATGAAAGAGTTTCTTGAAAAAAGTGAAATTCACCCACTTTACGACGAGAGCGTAATCATTGACGGAAAATTTGTCTTGGTCGGAAGATTAGATAAATCCCCTATCGGCGGTTATCGTGATATGGAAAGAAAAGACACGAACGAGCTATTAGCGGAAATTGACACAAGTCTGCCGATTATCGTTATGGAGCACAACCCCGCACGTATCGACGAATATCCAAACGAGGTTGATTTGATTCTTTCGGGACATACCCACAAGGGTCAGATTTTCCCCGGTGCGATTATTACCGACATAATGTACACGGTAGACCACGGTTATTACCGCGAAAATACAACCTCTCCTCATGTTATTGTTTCTTCGGGTGTCGGCACTTGGGGCATGCCCATGAGAGTCGGAACAAGAAGCGAAATTGTACAAATAACTTTACATTCTTAAGACGAACAAAAAACCATCCTAAACGGATGGTTTTTGTATGTATGTTTTACTTTTTCTTACGTTTTTTGAAAATAAAGCTTCTGAACAGAATTATATTCAAAACGACAAAGAAAAGAAACAGTATTATCACCGTCAAGATGGGTTTTACGGGAGCAAGTGTTGCAAGTATCATCAACGGGAAACCAAAAACGATAGCAGGAAAGTTCTGGTAAACCAAGTTGTCCGATGCAGGAGTTTCGAAATTACCGTCTATTTCACGAAGAAGAATGATACCCGTACTTGCGGTGCCGGTTAACATTCCGTACATCGCGAGGAACTGTTCCTCTTGATAATCTTTGAAAAGCGTCTTTGCCACAAAATAATTATACGCGTAAGTGATTACCAATCCTATAACGCCCATAATCAAAATTATGCCCCAGTATTTTTCCAAGGTGCTCAGACGAATTGCCGCGATGCCGGCAACTACCATTATGTCAAAGAAAAAGTTGCTCGCACGTGTCATAAGGAAGTCGTTTGTGTGCTCTTTCTTTATGACGTTTTTCTTTTTCAAAAAGCTCATCGTAGCCTTTATCAAGGTTGCACTTAAGACACCGAGCAAGAAATTAAAGCCAAAGATTACCGATTTCATATTCGGCAAGATATTGCCCAACATAAACATAAAGAGGTATGCCAAAAGATATGCCAATGCAATGAGCGCAATCTGCACGGTCATTTTATCTATGCTTTCTTGCATGGGGATTTCGTTATCCGATTGGATTTCTTCCGAGCGCAAAGCACCCTCTTCGGTTGCTCTTACCCCTATTTTGCCACGTTTTCTCAAAATATTCAAATGAATAACGCCACCGATGCTCGCCGAGATAAAACCAAATGCCGCGATTGTAAGTCCGAAGCTTTTACCACCCGAAAAACCGAAGTCGTATTCGTAAATTCCGCCGTAATTAAGTGCCTGACCTGTTCCCTGTCCATATCCGAACGGGAGCAAAAGTCCTGCCGCAGAAAAGAAGTCCTTTACTACCATAGCGGCAACAATGGTGATGAGCATGCCGACTACACCTTGAAGCAGATAGGTAGAAACCGTTGTTACACCGGTATTGAATACTTCGTTTGCTCTTTTTTTATTGAATTTCTCTTTTGAGTTTTTAAAAGCAGAAGCGATAAATCCCAACGCGAGAGTGTGATATGTAATTAATTCAAGCGTTGCCGTTCCGTTACCACCGAAGAATTCGGTATCGAACATGATGTTTCCGGTTACCGACTTATATATGCCTGCAACAACTATCAAAACACCACCGGCAAGAACAGACGTCGGGATAAGCGATGATTGCAGAAATTTTATGCTTTTTTTCAAAATGTTTGCAACAAGCAAACTAACTAACAAAACCGCGATTAGATTAAAACCGCTCCAAACGTTAAAGTCCCAAAAATTCTCCATCGTTATCTCCTTTGCTTATATTTTTATAACGGTAATACATATTCACATACTTAAGCGCATTAAAGCGTTTGTTGCTTTTCAGCTGGAATACCCTTTTGTCATGGTATATATTCAACTTATTGCGACCCAAAACAGATACGGCGGTCACCTCGTCAAACGGGAAAAGCAATGAGTTTTCACTTCCCTCGTTTATCGTTATTCTATCGCCGTACAGACGAATTTCGGCATTTTCGAAAATGATATTCTTACGTTTATTTACGATTACTTCCGACAGATTCGAATGTTCTACATACATGGGTTTATCGTAATATTTTGTTAAATCGAGTGAATTCACAAAATCTTTTTGATATTCGTACCACTCGGTAACAAACTCAAACGGAAAATCAAAACCTTCTCCTTTAAGTTTTTTGTCGTCACCGTAGATTATTTTGCGGTTACATTTTTTACATTCTATTTCTTTGCCGTTACTTTCAAATTCCGAAAGACCGCAGAACGGACAAACGTAAACGGCACGTTCGAGATATTCGGCAGATTTTTTTGATTTGAACAAGCCGTCATCGACTCCCTCGTCAACCATAAGTCCGTTTTCGATTTCGCGAAGAAGTTCATCGTCGGTCATTTTTTCGTATTCGTCAGGCTCGATAACGCGCGAAACGTAACAATGCATACTGCCTTTTCGCACAACATCACTCCAACGGGGATGAACACCGTAACCTCCCTCGATGCGATACAAAACTATTGGAAGTTTTATACGTTTTGCAAGCATGGATATCGAGGGGTTCATATATTCTGTTTTTCCGCTATATGTACGGTTTCCCTCGGGCGCGATTGCAATAGTACCGCCCTCTTTTGCGACTCTCATGCAATTCAAAACAGCGGCAATATCAGTCGTTTGTTTTTTTATCGGAATAGGTGCAACAAGCCACCTTAATGCCGATGAAACCCAACCTTTCGAGAATAAATCCTCGCTTGCGAGGTAATATATAGGGCCTTTGAATGCCATACCGACAAAAAATTGGTCAAACGCGGTCTGGTGATTAAACAATACGAGATATGCCCTATCGCCTTGTTCTTTAAATCGGTCGATTTTTATTCCGTATTTTATTTTTGAATAAGGATAGAGTATCGTCATAGCGATATTTCTCACCACTCTGTGACGATATTTCATCCATTTCTGCTTTTTCTTCATTTGAGTATCGATACTCCGTTTGAAATATTCCGATAGTTATAATCTATTTAAAATATAATGTTTTACGACTAGATGTATTCTACATACGACTAATCTTTCCAAATAAAGTTATAATTTATCGACTCTCCGCCGTCTACCAAAAGGTTCTGTCCTGTGCAGAATTTATTAATTACCGTCAAGAAATATGCCCATTGTGCAATTTCTTCAGCGGTTGCCCATCTCTTAAGCGGAGTTTCGTTCATTATCTGTTCCCAAAGTGTCGGGTCGTTCATAACACATTCGTTAAGCGGTGTAATTACTCCGCCCGGGTCTAAGCTATTGCAAGTAGCGCCATATTTTGCGATTCGCATTGCAACGTTTTTTGTGTATGAAATAACCCCACCCTTGCTTGCGCAATATTCTGGAAATTCCGAGCCTGTATGCGCGCTTGCAGAGCCTATATTCAAAACCGATTTAATATTAGGCTGTACCCCGTATTTCTCGGTAATGTAAATCAATGCCTTCAAATTGACGTCTATATCGTCTTCATTTTGCGTTCCTGCGTTATTTATAAGTATTTCTACGTCTTCGATATAAGGCAAATTTTCTTTATCCCTTACGTCGCAATTATAATGTGTATAGGAGGTATGGGCAATACTTGCTTCTTGTTTGTCTATACCGATAACGCTATGTCCCTCTTTTAAAAAGAGTTCTGCAATCGCTTTTCCTATACCTTGCGACGTTCCCGTAATCAAAACTTTCATTCTTTTGATTCCTTTGCTATATAGTCAAAATATTCCCTGCCGACAGACTCGTTTTCCCATTTTTTAGTGATACGGTACCCAATAGGTGAAAAAACAATTTCCATGATAAGTTCCGCAACCGCGCCTGTCAAGGCACACATACTGCACTGGAGTACCGTCCAATGGAATCCGTCCCAAAAAATCGGAGCAAAGACCACAAAAACTATAATTGAAAAGATAAAATTATCCAAAAACTGACCTATAAAAGTCGAAATATAGCTCCTCATCGCAAACGCTGTTTTTCCGTTTGGATTCTTGCGGAATAGTTCGCCTATCATCCAATTCAATTTATTATTTATTACAGCAGAAGCAAGAAAAGCAACCGTACTTCCCAAAAGTATAAACCAAGTACCGCCGAAAATATTGTCGAAAGCGCTGTAATCATTTGCGTTAGAAGGAATTATGCTCGCAATAAAGAAAATCAAACAGGTGAGCAGATTAATCATTGCGGCAAGTACCGAAATGCGATTAGATGCCTTGGGGCCGAAATGTTTGGTTATAATATCCATACACATAAACGACAGCCAAGAAATCAATATTCCACCGTCTAATGCTATCCATTCCAACTGTAAAAGTGTTTTATTTGCAAGAAGGTTCATACAAATAACGCTGACAACGAACAAGGTCACTGTTGTTGCCGGAATCGACATCAGTAACATTTTCATTTCGATTCGCACTTTGTCGAATTTTAGTTTTGCTTTGCGCATAATAACTTCGCCTTTACTGAAACATAAACCAATTATATTCATTATAACACAAAAAAACAACAAAAACAACACTTATATTAAACAAAGCTAACACCTAAAGATTAAACATCGTGTCAACACTTGACTTATTATATATGCTGTTATACAATGTATATAGCTTATAAAAAGGAGACTTCAAATGAAAATTTTATCTTTTATACTTGTTTTCGCTCTTGCTTGTATTTCCCTTGTTTCTTGCGGAGGCGAAACCGAAAACAACAGTACAGCAGAATCCTCTATGGTTGAATCGACCGTAAACGAATCTTCAACAGCACCAGAAACGAACGAAAAACCCAACAATGAACCTGCAGAACCTATAGCTATTACCGGCGAAGTGATTTCCAAGGGTTGTCAATATGAAGTTCCCGGCGGTAAGGGCTACGTTGTTAAACACGATAAATGGCCCGCAAACTATACAGCAGACCTCACCGATGGCATTGCTGTTGATAAATTAGTTTACAACAGTTCTTGGTTTTCCTTTAACTCCGAACCCGATATAGACGGCGCAGCTAACCGTATCGACGGTGTTGGCACAGTAATTATCGACCTTGGTGAGGAAAAGAACGTTACGGGTGTCAGAACCAACGTTTATACCGGAAACGAAGCCTCCATTTCACCCGTTGGTTCGGTTGTTGTTTGGGTTTCTAACGACGGAAAAACATTTACCAATCCCGTTTCTCTCACCGTCCCCGAACTAAACACAATCGGTTGGGCGGAAGGTGGATTTGAAGCAATAAGCGCACGTTATGTAAAAGTTGAATATACCGCAGGCGGCGAAGGATACCACCTATTCACCAACGAAATTGAAGTTTACGGCAACTAATCAAACAACCAAAAACTTAACGACCAATAAAAAACCTCGATGAAATTTCATCGAGGTTTTTTATTATTCACATAAGATGACGCCTTATAAATCGGCTTTTAAGCAATTTATATTGATTTTACGAAAGTGCAAGCGTGAATGCTTTATCAAAATTCTCTTCCGAAACAATAACGATAATGTAGTCTACAACATTGTCGTCTTCAGATGCATACTGACCTGCAAAGGTAAGGTTGATTGAAAGTTCACCTGCTTTATTAAGCATGCATTTGCCGAATCTTTCTGCCATAATATCGGACATTACGAGAGAAGCGTAATCGCGGTAGATAAGTGCACTGGGAAGATTAATATCGGTGCGAGTGGTATCTTCGATAACCCAACGCTCTGCGATGCCGTTGATATTGTCGGTAGAATCAGCCTGAGTGAAGAAGTTATAATTGCCGTTATCCTTATCGATATACTTACGGAGAGAGCTAATCTTCGATTTGCCGGCTGCGTTTGTACCTATATCAAGACTGAATTTAGGTGTAGCCAAAACAGTTTCTTCCTTGATAACTTTGTTGTCAAGGTCGCGATAGTTTACAAGGTTACCGCCCAAAATTTCGGTCTTTTCCCATTCGAATTCATCTTCGGTTCTGGGAGCCGCATCAGGAAAACGCTGTGCAACAACGTTCATAATTTCACGATAGGTGAGATATGCACCGTAGTCGGAAAGAGAGCTATCGGTTTCACGATAAAGTCCACCATACTGTTCCATGAGTGCGGTATCGGCTTTAACGCTTTCGAAAATGGGTTTCATATCAATGACGGTAGCTCTGGTTTCGGAAAGGGTTGTGCTAACCTGGTCATAAATAGTTTTCGATGCAGCATTTTCCAAAATACTTTCGGGAAGAATTTCGGGATACATGGTAGTAACATTAGGAAGAAGAACGTAAACAAGTTCAACCTGTTGAGAACCCGCTCTGTCGTTATAATAACTGGTAACGGTATCCGTAACGTAAGAACGGAT
>JAZRUB010000167.1:0-9323 GCA_045652305.1 Eubacteriales bacterium | reverse complement strand
GATAAAAAAGCGTTATATATGCTGTTTTTATGCTCTTTTGGCGGTATTCCGTCCGAAAGAGCATTTTGTTTTACGCGCAAATAAATCAGGAGGTAAACAATTTGGCTAACGCAAACATTCTCGAGCAAAAGAAACAGTTAGTTGCTGAACTCGCTGACAGAATGAAGAATGCGAAGGGCGGCGTTATCGTTAACTATCAGGGTATTCCCGTTGCAGACGATACCAAGCTCAGAAGCGAACTTCGTGCCGCAGGTGTTGAATACACGGTTGTTAAGAACACTCTTACATCCAAGGCATGCGATATCATCGGTTTTGAAGGTCTTAAAGACCAACTCACCGGTATGACCGCTCTTGCTACCTGTGCTGACGATCCCATCGCTCCCGCGAAGATCCTTAACAACTACGCTAAGGACCACGAAAACTTCGTTCTTAAAGCAGGTTTTGTTGACGGCGAATTGCTCGACGCAAACGGTGTGAAGGAACTTGCCGACACTCCTTCCAAAGAAGTCCTTATCGGCAGACTTATGGGCTCGCTCCAATCCGGTCTTTACGGTTTCGCTTATGCAATTCAAGCGATTATCGACAAGCAAGAGGGCGGCGAAGCTGCTGCTGAATAATCTCGGCACACTAATCTAAATTAAAAAAACAAACTATTACGGAGGAAAATATCAATGGAAAAAATCACTCAAATTCTTGAACTCGTTGACTCTCTTTCTATTCTTGAACTCAAAGACCTTGTAAAGGCACTCGAAGAAAAATACGGTGTATCTGCTGCTCCTGTTGCAGTTGCTGGTGTTGCTGCCGCTGCTGCTCCCGCTGAAGAAGAAAAGACCGAATTCGACGTAGAACTCACTTCCTTCGACGAAGCTGCAAAACTCAAGGTTATCAAGGCTGTTAAGGAAATCACCGGCCTCGGTCTTGGCGAAGCTAAGGACATCGTTGTTAACGCACCTAAGATGGTTAAAACCGGCGTATCCAAAGAAGAAGCTGAATCTCTCAAGGCTCAACTTGAAGAAGCAGGCGCTAAGATTACTCTTAAATAAGTTTATACTTCCTTTTAAACAGGCGGCTCAGATGAGCCGTCTGTTTTTTCGATTGAAAACACACGGTTTTCAATCGTTTTTTTGTGAACATTGTCCGCTCGCGCCTCGCTTTCATCCCAAAAATCATCGATTTTCGGGAACCCTATCAAGCTCGCAATGTTCTTAGGGATATTTTTCAAGGGGTCCCCGAAAACATTTATGTTTTTGGGGCAAAAGGCGCATGTCCTCGAAAAATATGAAATTTTGATTGTATTTTACAAGGCGGTACAAATCCGAAACAAATACAATAAAAAATCAAAAAGCACGCAGTGCTTACCGCAACTGTTCCGATAGGAACAATATCACTCCGCGATAGCGGAATATAACTGCACGAAGTGCAATATCACTCGCCGTAAGGCGAATATAACTGCACAAAGTGCAATATAACTGCCGTCAGGCGAATTCCCCGTAGCCTCTCGACAGCGCAGCTGCTATGAATTCCTCTGTCGTGAAGCTTGACATTGTGTCGTTATCGGTATCGGGGTTTTCCGCATCGTTGCGGTAATTGCCGTTTAATACCTTGACTGCGTTTTCTATCTTGATAAGCCAATCGAAGTTTACAAAGCCCTTAGCCTTTAAAAAGTTTGACTCCTCTGCCCTTTCAAAGCAGAGCTTTATTTTTTCTATCGGCATTTTGGTCAGCAATTTTTTGATTGCCTTTCGGTGTCTATCCGAAAAAACTTCAATCTTCGGGTATGAGATGCAGATGTCGCGGTATAGTGTTTGCACATCTGTGCAAACACGTTCTGCTTCTGCTTCCTGTTCCTGTTTTTGTTCTTGTTCTTGTTCTTGTTCTTGTTTTGGTTCTCTTTTCTTTTTTTCTTTCTTTTCTTTCTTTTGGTTCTTTTCTTTCGTTTCTTTCGTTTTTTCTTTTTGCGCTTTCATGTCGATATCCGATTTCCAGTCCTCGAACTGACTTTCACGCCAGTCGCGTATAAAGATAAACCCCATCTCTCTGCCTATGTAACCGCAATCCTCAAGCGCGTCAAGCGCGTTTGCGATAACCTCGCGTTCGAACCCCAAAACAGTCCCAAGCATCGATTCGGTATAAGGCGTTTCGTCGTCAAGGGCGATTAATCCGTCTGCATTATTCCGCGCCGCAAGGCTGTAAAGCATATCGAGAATAAGTGCGAAAATGTTACCGTTTTCAAGGCTTCTGAGCATTTTCATCCTTGGTTCGTCGTATTTGTCGGTTTGTGATTTATACCACTTCATGTAGAAAAACAATTTGTACCTCCTGTGTACTCATTTTCGGGTATTTTCCGTTCTTGGTTTTATTATACACCAACGCTTACCGAAAATCGTCCCGACTTTTTCCCGACTTTGTCGCAATTTTTTCCCACATAAATCCCACAAGAAAACGGCAACAAAAAAGACTTTCGTTAAACCGAAAGTCCTTTTTTATACCTTACTTCTTGCTTATTGCCTTTTTTACTGCCGGGAAGATTGTTTCCGCCATCGAGAAATGACCTAAATCGTTCGGGTGGAGGTTATCGACCGCGTACAAATCACGCATCTCGGGAGTAAAATACTTACTGCTGTCTACAAAATAGACGTTCTCGTCGCCGTTTTGCTTTGCGTTTTCGTAGGTTTGGCGCACTATCATTATTCGCTCGATATCGTCTTCTGTCGGCTTTGAATAGAACGGATGGGTGACGAACACTACAGGCAAATCGGGGTGTTTTTCCCTGATTAGCTTGAAAAACGGTTCGTGTGTTCTTTCGAGATGTTCGGCATTTGGCGAATTATAGTCGTAGTCCATTACGAAGCAGGCAAGGTCGCGAGTTGCTATATGTCTGGCAACCGACAATTCACCCATTGCGCTGCCCGAAAAGCCGTAGTTTACGCAATCGGCATCGAGCGCACGGCAGATTATGTTCGCATAGGCGTTCGCAGGGCGCGAAACGCATCCGCCCTGAGTGATTGACGAGCCGTAAAAGGCTATATCCCCTACCGTTCGCTTTGACGGTTCACCGATTTTTGAATCTTCGGGGAAACCGATTTCCATTTTCTCGATTCCGCTGTACAACGGAAGATTTATCTGTACTTCATTAATTCCGAACGGTAAATCTACCGTTCCGACGTTGAAATCGGGCTTTTCGGCAAAGGTCTGCATCATTTTACCGACGTAACGTCTGTTGGTTCCCGTGCCGACGTAGATATCTATGCCGTACACACCTCTATCGCAGAAGTGGTGCATTCCGACACAGGCGCCCCTTAGAGTGATTTTAACCGATATTTTGTTTGTATCGGTCAAAAAGCGCACACTTCCGCCCGACGTACAGGCTGCAAGACGTCGGTTCTCGTTCGAATACACTTCCTTATTTGCGGCATCAAGACGGTAATATTCACCGTTGTTGTATTTTGGCTCTATCAATCCGCCAAGCTTAAAGGGCGGTTGCTGTATATCGATATACACAAACCCGTCATCGCTTTTTGCATTATCTGTATAATTTATCAGTTGAGAGAGCATATTCTTTTTGAATCTCTTTATCGAGCTTTGAGGTCTGCCTAATACAAAACGTGGCATATTCACACATCCTTTAACAAATTTTAAATTATTATAACATGTTTTATTTGTTATTGCAATAAATGTAAAAATATGCTATAATTTTTTATAATATCTTATTCGGAGTATGTGTTATGAAAGACACGGTATGGCTTGACGAAGAAAACGACCTTTTAATGTACATCGACCAAACCAAGCTTCCGACGAGCTTGGAGGTTTGCTCGTGCGACAATATATTCGACCTTTACGAGATTATAAAGCGATTATCGATTCGCGGTGCGCCTGCTATCGGCGTAGGTGCGGCTATCGGTCTTTATGCAGCGGCAAAGCGATTTGAGGACGAATCGGTTAGCGGTTTTATGTATTCGCTTAAAAAAGGCGCGCAGTACGTAAATTCCTCACGTCCTACGGCGGTTAATCTTTCCTGGGCGTTAAAGCGCATGGTCAATCGTGCCGAAAACAGCATTTCTTTGGGGGTTGACGGGATAAAGTCGGCTCTTAAATCCGAGGCGTTGGATATATACAACGAGGATATAGAAACCTGCAGAAAAATAGGCGAATACGGTCAGCAATTCATAAAAGACGGTTCCAACGTACTCACCCATTGCAACGCAGGCGCGTTGGCGGCGGTGAGGTACGGCACAGCGTTATCTCCCATATACGTCGCACACGAAAACGGCAAAAAGGTACACGTCTATGCCGACGAAACACGTCCACTTTTGCAGGGCGCAAGGCTTACCGCGTACGAGCTTGCCGAAAACGGAATTGACGTTACTCTGCAATGCGACAACATGGTGTCATCGCTTATGGCGCAAGGCAAGATAGACGCCGTATTTGTCGGTGCGGACAGGGTTGCGCGTAACGGCGACACCGCAAACAAGATAGGCACTTCGGGTGTTGCGATTATCGCAAAGCATTATCAAGTTCCCTTTTACGTCTGTGCACCCTTTTCTACTATCGATTTCGATTGCGAATCGGGCAAGGACATTATCATCGAGCAACGTAACCCAAGCGAGGTTACCGAAATGCATTACCTTAAACGCATGACTCATCAAGACGTTTCGGTCTACAACCCTGCGTTTGACGTTACCGACAATAAGCTTATTACCGCAATTATCACCGAAAGAGGTGTTTTTACAGGTGACGAACTTTACAGACAAAAATAAAAAGCTCCTGCTTGTCCTTAACCCTGTTGCAGGTAAAGGGAAAGGAAAGAGTATTCTTTTTAAATTAATAGAGAATTTTACGAAATTCGGCTATCGCGTTACGGTTTTGCCGACAGAATCGGGCACCAAGACCGAAAGCATCGTTATTGACGAGGTGAAAAATTACGACCTCGCGGTTGCGGTAGGCGGTGACGGTACGTTAAACAACGTCGCAAGCGGTATAATCAAATCGGGCTCTGACGTTCCGATGGGTTACATCCCGTTAGGCTCGACAAACGACTTTGCCGCTTCGTTGGGGCTTAACAAAAACCTCAACATTGCGTGTGAAAAAATAGCAACGGGCGAAGCAAAGCCGATTGACGTAGGTATGTTTGGCGACAGGTATTTTACCTATATCGCCTGCACGGGAATGTTCAGCGAGGCGTCCTACACCACCTCTCAGCAGATGAAAAACGCATTCGGTTACAGCGCATATCTGTGGAAAGGCTTGGTGTCGCTTAAGGACACGAAAAAGATGCATTTCCACATAGAAGCAGACGGTGAAACGATTGAGGGCGAGTTTTTGTTTGCCTCCGTTTCGAATACCCTGCGCGCAGGCGGTGTGATTTGGTTGCCGAAAAACGAAGTCAGCTTTGATGACGGATGTTTCGAGCTCACCTTATTAAAATCGCCTCACGGACTGAAAGAGGGCACGTTGATGGTGAGCGACCTCATGTCGAGCCGAATCGACGACCGAAATTTCGTACGAAAAAAGGTGAAAAACGCGTATATTCGTACCGAGCACAAAAGCGGTTGGTCGCTTGACGGCGAAAACGGCGGTACGGTTGACGAAGCGTTTGTTCAAATCAAGCAAAAAGCGTTACGACTTATCTATTAATTGTCGAAATACACTTGACTTATTGTGCCGATATATGTATAATTGAAATGTTAGAAAATTAACGAAATTCATTCGGAGGTATAACGCAGATGAATTACGCACGCGTTACGAGTATTTCTCGTTTTGTATTGCTGCTTTTGGCTATCGTGCTTGTTTGCTCGATAACTGTTTGCGGTATTTACATCAATGACGATACGCGTTTGCCGGGCATTTTCGAGGAAGATACTATCAGACTCGGTCTTGACCTTGCAGGCGGTTCTATTGTTACTTTCCAAGCTAAAACAGAAGACACAGGTGATAACCTTTCATCGGGCATGGCATCGGTTGAAACGGTTATGCGTGACCGTCTTGACGGACAAGGTCTTACCGAAGCACTCTGTTACCTCGTCGGTGACGATATGATTACTATCGAAATTCCCGACGTTGACGACCCTAACGAGGCTATCAACAGCTTCATGCAGACCGCTAAGCTTGAGTTTAAGGACTCAAAGGGCAACGTGGTTCTTCAAGGTGAACACGTTGAAAGCGCTTATGCAGGTTGGATGCCTAACGAAAAGGGCGTGTCCGAAATTTGCGTTTCGCTTGAACTTACTGACGAAGGCGCAAAGAAGTTTGCTACCGCTACTACCGCTGCGGCTGCAACCAAGGAAGCAATCGGTATTTACATCGACGGTGTTATGATTAGCCAACCTACCGTAAACGAGGCAATCACCGACGGTCGTGCAGTTATTACCGGTGATTTCACCACCGAAGACGCTCAAGCTCTCGCTAACAACATCAACGCCGGTGCGTTCAGATACGAGCTCGTTCCCGTTGAACAGAGAACCGTTGGCGCAACTCTTGGTGAAAACTCGCTCGAAAGCTCGCTTATCGCAGGCGGTATCGGTGTTCTTTTGGTTTTGTTGTTCATGTGCGTTTATTATAAAGTCCCCGGTGTTATGGCTTCTATCGCACTTGTTGCATACATCGGTATTTACGGACTCGTTCTTGTACTCACTCAAGCAAACCTCACCCTTGCGGGTATCGCAGGTATCTTCCTTTCTATCGGTATGGCGGTTGACGCTAACGTAATTATTTTCGAAAGAATCAAGGAAGAAATCAACCTCGGCAAGAGCGCGAAAGCGGCTGTTAAAAGCGGTTTCAAGAGAGCGTTTAGCGCAATTCTCGACTCCAACGTAACCACCGTTATCGCGTGTGCAGTGCTCTACTTCCTCGGTTCGGGTACTATCAAGGGCTTTGCCGTTACTTTGTTCATCGGTATCGTTATCTCGATGTTCACCGCACTTGTTGTTACAAGAGCGTTCCTTAACCTCGGTATCGGCATGGGCATTACCGAACCTTCTAAATACAGAGCTATTGGAAGGAGGGCTAAATAATGAGTAAGTTCCACTTCATTAAAAACCAAAAAGTTACACTTGGTATCGTTGCTGTTATCCTTCTTGCAGGTATCCTCTCGTTTGTTATGTTCGGTTTCAATATCGACATCGACTTTTCGGGTGGTACCGAAATCAGAATTGACCTCGGCACAGAAGTTACTTCTGACGTTTGCGATAAAATTAACGAAATAATCAGCACGACCGAAGGACTCGGTGCTGACTACGTTTCTTCTACCACCAAGTCCACCGATAACGCCAACATGGCGATTATCCGTACAGGTACTGCGGCGCTTAACAACGACCAGACTCTTGCACTTCAGGCCGCACTCGAAAAAGAGTTCCCCAATGCAAACACCGACAAGGTACAGATAACTACCATCCAGCCCACCATCGGTGATAGATTGACCAAACAGGCTATTATCGCAGTTGCAGTTGCAGTTGTATTGATGCTCGTTTACATTTGGATTCGTTTCGAACTCAAATCGGGTATCGCGGCAGTTCTCTGTCTTAGCCACGACTTGTTCGTTATGTTTGCTGTTTACTCGATTTTCCAAATTCCGATAAACTCGAACATCATCGCAGCATTGCTCACCATTCTCGGTTACTCGATTAACGCAACCATCGTTGTGTTCGACCGTATCCGTGAAAACAGAGCAAAAGCAGCTTCAAACACTCCGTTTGCAGATATTGTAAACGCAGGTGTTCACGAAACCTTCGGCAGAAGTATCAACACCACACTCACTACCCTTTTCACCATCGGTATGATTTACATTCTCGGTGTTGACGCAATTCAGGACTTCGCATTGCCCCTTATCATCGGTGTAGTTGCAGGTTTGTTCTCCTCGGTATTCCTTTCGGGCGTTATCTGGAACGCACTTAGCAACATCGGCAAGAAAGCTGAATAATTAATAAGTCTTATAATTAAAGAACCTCGATAACGAGGTTCTTTTTTTGTTTACGCTCTCAGCCCAAAGGGGGATTTTTGAAAAAATCCCCCTTTGAACCCCCCTCAAACTTTTTCATAACACTTCGTGATAAAATTTCTATTGAAAAAACAAACGGTTTATTGTATAATGAGTTGATAAACTATTTTTAATCAGGGTAGCACTATGACCGACATTAACAAGATACGAAATTTCTCGATAATCGCGCACATCGACCACGGCAAAAGCACGTTGGCTGACCGTCTGCTTGAATATACGGGCGCGGTTGAAAAACGTGACATGGACGAGCAGATGCTCGACAGCATGGAGCTTGAACGTGAACGCGGTATTACCATAAAAGCACGTGCCGTTCGCTTTAATTACAAGGCTGACGACGGTATTGAATACGCACTTAACCTTATTGACACCCCCGGTCACGTTGACTTTGGGTACGAGGTTTCGCGCTCGCTCGCGGCGTGCGAGGGCGCGGTGCTTATCGTTGACTCTACTCAGGGTATTCAGGCGCAAACCCTTGCAAACGCATACCTTGCCGTAGACCACGATTTAGAGATTCTGCCGGTTATCAACAAAATAGATTTACCGAGTGCCGACCCCGAAATGGCTAAGCGCGAGATTGAGGATATCATCGGCATCCCTGCCGACGAAGCACCCTGTATAAGCGCAAAAATGGGTATCGGCATCAAGGACGTACTTGAACAGATTGTAAAGAACATTCCCTCACCCAAGGGCGACAGAGATAAACCGCTTGAGGCGTTGGTATTTGACAGCTATTACGACTCCTATAAGGGCGTTGTCGTTTATATCCGTATCATGAACGGACGAATGAAGCTGGGCGACAAGGTAAGAATGATGCACACGGGTGCGGAGTTTGATATCGTTGAACTCGGTACGTTGTCTACCTTCTCCCTCGAAAAGAAAGAATATTTAGAGGCAGGTGAGGTTGGTTACTTCACCGCAAGTATCAAAAACATTGCCGACACCGACGTCGGTGATACCGTTACGTTGGTTGAAAACCCTTGCGAAAAGCCTCTGCCCGGATTTAAAAAGGCGCAACCCATGGTTTATGCGGGTATCTACCCTGCCGACGGTTCGAAATACGGCGATTTGAAGGACGCGCTGGACAAGTTACGTCTTAACGACTCGTCTTTCACCTACGAGCTTGAAACCTCGGTTGCTTTGGGCTTCGGCTTCCGTTGCGGCTTTCTTGGCCTTTTGCACATGGAGATTATCGAGGAACGCTTGGAGCGCGAATTTATGCTCGATCTTATTACCACCGCACCGAGCGTTATTTACGAAATACACAAAACCAACGGCGAGGTAGTTTATATCGACAACCCGACGAACTACCCCGACCCCGCGACTATCGAAA
>JAZRUB010000166.1:0-2071 GCA_045652305.1 Eubacteriales bacterium | reverse complement strand
ATACTGCCATTTGATACCCTTTTCGTTTGCGGTTTCGACAGCCGTTTCGAGAAGTTCTTTATCATAAATGGTGCTTCTGTCGACAATCGAAAGTACCGCGCCCTCTCCGATAGCGCAAGCGCGTTTCGACTTCGGCATTCCGAGAGTGTCGCCTGCGGTAGTTGCTTCGAGTACGAAAACAATGTCGGGTCTTAAGCGATGTGCAACTTCTTTTGCGCCATTACATCCAACCTCTTCACAGGTGTTGAATGTGAAATAGGTATCGTATTCAAGGTCGCTGTTTATCATATTTACAAGTACGGCACAGCCAAAACGGTCGTCCAATGCCTTTGAACGTATCAATCCTTCGCCAAACTCGGTATAGTTGGGAACGAAAGTAGCGCAGTCGCCAACCATGATATGTTCATTAGCTTCTGCACGGCTTCTTGCACCGATATCTATATGCATTTCGTTTATAGGTTCACACTTACCGCGTTCTTCTGCGGTTTGCATATGAACCGCTTTCGATGCAACTACACCGTACGTGTTGCTTTCGCAGAAAACTATTCTTCTGCCGCTTACTACACGTCTGTCTACTCCGCCGATTGAATTAAAATGAACGTATCCGTCATCATCGATATATTTTACCATGAAGCCGACTTCGTCCATGTGTGCAGAGAAAAGCACCTTTTTATCACGGCGTTTCTTGCCTTTTTTGAAAACCGTAAGGTTTCCCATCGGGTCGGTTTCATATTCGCAACCCGAATCCTTTATATCTTCGATAATCGCGTTTCGGATTTCATCCTCCATGCCCGAAGGGCCGAGAATATCACAATACTTTTTCAAATATTTAAGCATCACGTACCCCTCCTTTAAAGTGCCTTAATAACTGCAGCGACAAAACGTGCAGTATCCAACGCGTCTTTCATATCGACAAGTTCGCTCATTGTATGCATGTTCTTAAGCGGTATCGAAACAAGCAACGTAGGTACACCGTTACGAGTGGTTTGAACTGCATTCGAGTTAGTACCCGTTGCACCGGGTGCGGACGAAAGCTGATAAGGAATACCCTCTTTTTCCGCAACGTCGATTGCAAACTTAGTAAACGCTCTATGGGTGTGCGGGGACAGACATATATCACCGCCAAGACCTGCTTTTACGCCCTCACGCGCTTTGGGTGCGCCGGGAACGAATGCGTGTGTAACGTCTATAACGATTGCCTTATCGGGATTTAGACGGTATGCGGTTGTCATTGCACCCTTATAGCCCGTTTCTTCGGTTCCTGAGAATTGAAATGCAACGTCAACATTAAGCGATTTCTTATCCAAATACATAAGCGCACGGACTATCGCTGCACCGCAAAGTCTATCGTCAAAACCTGCACCTGCTAAATTATCGCCTAAAAGTTTTTGGAGTTTGCAGGGGAATCCGACAGGAGTTCCTACACGCACCAAAGTCTTTAATTTTTCAAGCGGAAGTCCGGTGTCAATATATTGGTCGACAACGTTCATTCTCTGTTCGTATTCATTAGCATCGTGCAAATGAGGCGGTTTCGACGCAAAAACGCCTTTTATTGTTTCTTTACCGTAAATATTCACTTCCGAAGCAGGAAGTATCTTTGCCGCAATGCCTCCGACGTTGGCAATTTTAAGGAAACCGCCCTCGCAAACCTCGGTAACAACGAAACCTATCGTGTCAATGTGGGCATCGCACAATATAAGCGGTGCATTTTTTTTACCGCAACGCATTATACCATAAAAACTACCAACGGGTGTTGTTCCTATTTCATCGAAAACATCAAGACTTTTGACATACTTTGTCAAATCGTCAAAAGCCATATATTCGAAGCCGGCAACACCGGGATAGGAAGTGAAATTTTCTACGATATCGTATAACTTTTCCATATATCCTCCTTAAAACGAATTTACTATTTGTTTAAATATATTTCCGCGTTCCGCGAAATTTTTGAACATATCAAAGCTTGCCGATGCAGGTGTAAGAACAACATTGTCGCCCATGACAGCTTTTGATTTCGCCGTTATGACCCCGTTTTCAAAATTCTCGGCAATGCAATAATCGGTAAATCCTGCCG
>JAZRUB010000165.1:0-6535 GCA_045652305.1 Eubacteriales bacterium | reverse complement strand
CATGATTTTGCGCAGAGTGTTTTTAGGAAAGTCTTCTGTACGTACCTTTACCACATTGATTTTCTTGTACGAAACTGCGGTCCTGTTATATTTTTCAATATACGGCTGTAAATATGCCTTGACATCGGATATTTCGTTTTTGGTTATATAATCGTTATCCGGAAAGATTTCCGCAACGATGGCGTTATATTGCACACCCCTGCGGCTTTGTCCTTCGTAGACAATAATATCTTGCACACCGGGAACAGAAATCAATTCATTTTCAATTTCCTCGGGATACACATTTTTGCCGTTGGAAAGAATAATCAGATTCTTTTTTCTACCGGTGATATAAAGGATTCTATCCTTGGTCAGTTTGCCATAGTCTCCGGTTTTAAAGAAGCCGTCATCATCTATCGCGGAACGGGTGGCTTCTTCATCCTTGTAATAACCGAGCATAACGTTGGGACCTTTGACACAAATCTCGCCTTCGCCGTCATTGTTTGGCTCGCTGATTTTCACCTCATCCATATCAAGAACTGTTCCGACGCTGCCTTTCACAACGTTACGACTTCTGTTGACCGAAATCAATGGCGAGCACTCTGTGATACCATATCCGTTTAAAATCGAAATTCCCAATCCTTCAAAACACGAAACTATCTCTTGATTGATTGGCGCGCCTCCCGTCACAATGGTTTTGATTCTTCCGCCAAAAGCGTTTCTTATTTGTGCAAAGAGCTTTTCTCTTAAATCAACGAGCCCGAAACTTGCAGTTCGGGTAACCTTGGCAAGTTTCATCATATTGCTTACTATTGCATTTTTGCCTTGGTTTTTAAGATTTGCTTGTATTTTTCGATAAAAGGTTTCAAGATAAAGAGGAACCAAAACAAGATGGCCGGGTCTTTCCATCATAAGTTCCTTTTGCACATAACGTATACCGCTGGATAAATACACCTCTGTTCCTATCATTACATGTCCTATGAGCATAACAGTAGAACCATAAGTATGATGTGGCGGTAAAACCGAAACGGTTTTCTTCTCGAAATCTATGTAAGGTACAACGTCAGACATATTGCGGATAATAGAATCGGTACAAAGCATCACGCCCTTGCCTTTTCCGGTTGTTCCCGAGGTATAAACAAGGAGTGAAAGCTTACGATTATCAAAGTCCACCGCAAAGTATGGTCTTCTATCGTCTAAATACTTTCTGCGTCCTTTAGCTATCATAGCCGAAAGACTTTGTTCTCCTTCTGCGCCGAAATAGACAGTCGGAGATTTCAAATCGCAAATTCGTTGAATTTCTTCGCTCTTATCCGAAAGATCCTCATCACAGAAAAGATAATCAATATCCGCGTTTTTTGCTGTGTTTGCTAAATCCGTGGAGTTCCAATCTCGGTCAAGTGGGACAAGAACTGCCCCGATAAGAAGAGTGGCGTAATACGTAACTATAAAATCATAAGACATTTTTCCTATTGCAACGATATGTTTCCCTTCCATTTTGCGAGAAAGCATTTCGGTTGCAAGAGCTCTTACGTCATCACGAAACTCAATGTAACTGACGGTGACCTTTTCCTTGTCATTGGGTTTAAGACGATAAGAAAATGCAGTGCTGTTACCGTAGGTTTTTGCAGCATATTCTACTATATGGCGAATGCTTTTAAATTCTCTTTTAGGATGTAACTGTTCGCTATTCATTGATAGTCAACCTCTTTTTCTCTTTGGCAAATTGTTGCTTATAATACCTAAATTCCTTGAACTTCATTTAGCAAGTACACTTGTTGAAGTTTCAACAAGTGTAGAGTATAGCACAAACTTGTTGAAATGTCAACAAGTTTTTTAGGAGTTCCGTTTCTGTAAAAAACACAGCATAGCGATTTGCCATGCTGTGTTTTTTTACATCCGTCGTTCGGTAAAGTGTTTAACTGTTTTTTAGAAAAAACCTATACATTTCGTAGGTATTTCACCCATATTAAGCACTTTCGTTGTTTGTTGTATTCAGAAATGTCTTGATTTTTGTTAAATTTTTCTGCGCTGTCTGTCTGCCGATTTCATACGCTTCTTTAAGTTTTTCGGGATTTTTTTCAACTCGGCTTACAGGAAGTTCACATTCGGGACGGATTACAAACAGTTCGCCTCGTTTTTCTTTTTCCTCGATGTATGCAATCGTTTTATTGTATTCGATATGGCGGTTTGCCAGTGTTTTTATAAACTTTGGATATTCGCGATACATAAGTTTTATAATAGGCATCGCTTTATTTTTCTTCTTTTTGTATCCCGTGCACTGTGTAAGTACGGCAATATTTTTCGTGTATCCCATGCTTTCAAAGTATTGCACGGGAATCGAATCGGAAACGCCGCCGTCAAGAAATTTTCGACCGTCAATATCCACAATTTGCGAAACTATAGGCATAGATGCGGATGCGCGAATCCAATCGAAGCAAGGGTCGGTGCGTCCTTGGTATTTATGGTAAACAGCCTTTCCGGTTTCTACGTCTGTTGCAACAACGTAGAAGTCCATAGGATTCTTCTCAAATGCATCGAAATCAAACGGGTCGTGAACCAACGGAACTTCTTTATAGCAAAAATCCGTGCTGTATATATTACCTGTTTTCAAAAGCACACGCAACCCGCAGTATCGTTTGTCACGGCTGAACTTTGTATTGTAGCGTAAAACACGCCCGATTTGCTTTGACTTATAGTTCACACCAAATGCCGCACCTGCAGATACACCTATTGCACCGTCGAACTCGATTCCGTTCTCCATCAGAACATCCATAACGCCCGCGGTGAACATTCCACGCATTGCGCCGCCCTCTAATATCAATCCTTTTTTCATAGTTGTTTCAATGGCTTACATTTTATGATAACTTCAGTAACGTCTAATACAAACTCTCCATTTTGATTATAAACGTCAATAGTCACTTCCGTAAGCACGTTCTTTTCATTTCGTTTTACAAGATTAGTTACAGTTGCCTTACCCGTTAGAACATCATCAGCAAAAACGGGCTTCAGCCATTCGATTTTGGCAGACTTACCTTTTTCGACTCTCACATTCTAACACATCATAAGCGATATTTCAATGGGGCAATTGTCGTTGAATTACCTTAAATGGAAAAACATTTAATACGCAAGGTCATAATATCCACCGATTGGGACCAAAAATGGTACGTGACTATTGCAAAATCAAAAATGAAAGGTTATAATATAAAAAAATCAAGGAGGTTTGTACATGGACAGTCTTGAGCCGAAAAAATTAGCATTAATAAGAATATTACAGATTCTTCAACAACACAGCGATTTTGACCATCCGTTAAAGCAAGAAGAAATCGCGAAAATCTTGGAATGCGAATACGGAATCGTAATAGAGCGAAAAGCAGTAGGCAGAAACATATCGCTTTTGAAAGAAGCGGGCATTCCGATTGAGGCAACACGAAACGGAAGTTATTTGGAAGAACGCGAATTCGAAGATGCGGAATTGAAATTGCTTATCGACAGCGTACTTTCGAGCAAGCACATTGCCACAAAGCACTCAAAAGACCTTATCGAAAAGCTTAGCAAACTTTCGAACAAATACTTCAAATCGCACATAAAAAACGTTCACTCGGTCAACGATTGGAGTAAAACCGAAAACCTCGCCTTATTTTATAATATTGAAATAATCGACGAAGCAATCGAAAGTTCAAAGCAGATAAAATACGCCTACAACAAGTACGGAATCGACAAAAAGCTACATCGCACGTCGACACACGCGGTTTCGCCCTATTCGTTGATTCTGCACAACCAAAAGTATTACCTTATGGGATACCATCACGGTTGGGGGAAGATTATTTTCCACCGACTCGACAAAATAACCGGAATGGGAATAACCGACAAAAAGGCAACCCCGATAAAATCAATCGAGGGTTACAAAAGCGGAATCAATTATAAAGAGCTTTCAAGTGCGCTTCCTTATATGTATACCGATAAACGCGAAAGAGTTGAATTTGTCGCCGAAAGTTCGGTTATCGACCAAATTATCGATTGGTTTGGATTTGACATTCGCATCCAAGACATCGGAGAAAACAAAGTCAAAGTGTCACTTAAAGCCAGCCCAAACGCTATGTTCCATTGGGCAATGCAATATATCGAAGTTGTCGAAATCAAAGCTCCCGAGCACTTACGGGAAAGAATCAAAACAACTCTTGATACCGCAAAAAACAAATACAACTAACAAAAAACTCTCTCGAAGCAGAAAAAACTTCAAGAGAGTTTTTTCTATGTCCTGATAATGGTACATCGGTTTTTTTATAATGATGCCAGAAACAAAACGGGAGGTTTGAAAATGCCTTTAAACAAGAAAAACGCTGACGAAAAAGAAAAGTTCGACATATTTAAAAGTCTGTACGAAAGTTTCTCCGATATTGATTCCGACGTAATTTTAGACGAAATTGATATTATGTTTTACAAACTGAAAAGGAAGAACGAAGCCGAGAAAAACAGGAAATTAGAAGAGCAAAGAAAAAGAGAAGAAGCAGAAGAAAAAGCTCGGCACATCGAATCGGTCACATCAATGGAGCTTCCCTTGGATTGGGAAAACGTATTTACCAACGACAAAAGAACCGAAGGGGTTCATGCCGAAAGCATTTCCGACGGACTTATCCTTTCGCTTTCCAACCTTGGTAAAGTTGACATCGAATATATTTCATCCATAACGGGCGAGGACTGCAAAACCGTCATTTGCGCTCTTAAAGGCTCTATTTATCAAAACCCCGATAAATGGGAGGAATGTTTTTACAAAGGTTGGGAAACCGCCGAAGAATATCTTTCGGGTAACATTATAAGAAAATGGAACAGCGCACAGGAAGCTAATAAAAAGTACAACGGTTATTTTCAGGACAACATCACTGCGCTGGGCAAGGTTATCCCCCCTACTGTTACAGCCAAGGACATATATATAACCCTCGGCTCGCCTTGGGTTCCCGTAGATATAATAAACGACTTTATTACATATCTTTTGAACACCAACTACCCTTTTAGCGGAACAACACACGATGAAATAACCGGCACATGGGAAATTCCTCACAAATCCTATTACAGTCAGCTTGTAGCATCTCACAGTGTATACGGAACGAGCCGATTAGAAGCCCTTTATATCATCGAACGTACTCTTAATATGAAAGCGGTTACGGTTACCGACGAGGTTATTTCTCTTACAAACAAATCAGGCAAAAAGCGAGTTATAAACAAAAGCGAAACGCTTCTTGCTATCGAAAAGCAACAAAAGATTATCAAGGAATTCCAAAGTTGGGTTTGGCGTGACGAGCAACGCAAGGAAAGGCTCGAAATTATTTTCGAAAACCTATTCGGCTGTGTACGCAAAAGACATTTTGACGGTTCTTTTTTGACCTTCCCCACCATGTCTGCCGATATTGAGCTTTTTCCTTATCAAAAAAACGCAGTTGCGCGAATACTTTTTTCTCCCAACACTCTGCTTGCCCATGACGTCGGCTCGGGAAAAACCTATATTATGATTGCCGCAGGAATGGAAATGCGCCGAATGGGGTTGTCGAAAAAGAATCTTTACGTTGTACCAAACAACATTATAGGTCAATGGAAAAGTATTTTCAAAGCAATGTACCCTTCCGCGAAACTTTTTTGCGTAGAGCCTAAACATTTCACTCCTGCCAAGCGCAATGCAACGCTTAAAAAAATCCGCGATGATGATTTCGACGGTATTATTATGGCGTACAGCTGTTTTGAAAGGATTCCGCTTTCAATGAACTCACGTGTAGAGGCGTTGAAAAAAGAAATCGACGAGATTACAAATATCCTTTCCGATTCAAAAAAAGCTACACAAAAGTTAAATCTCAGACTTCAATCTCTCAAGCATAAGTTAAACGAACTTATGCTTTACGCGGGAGCATATTTTCAAGAAGTATGCTTTGACGAGCTTGGTATCACACGCCTTTTCATAGACGAAGCGCATAATTTCAAAAACGTGCCTATAGAAACCAAAGCCGACAAGGTTTTGGGAATAAACGCAAAGGGTTCGAAAAAATGCAAGGACATGCTCGACAAGGTGCGTTATGTTCAAAAATCGAACAATGGAAGCGGGGTTATCATGGCAACTGGTACACCCATAACAAACTCGATTACCGATGCTTTTATAATGCAGTCTTATCTGCAAAGCGGCGAGCTTGCCTTGCTCGACATTCAGAATTTCGACAGTTGGATAGGAATGTTCGCCGAGCGTGTCACCGAATTTGAAATTGACGTCGACACAAGCAGTTATCGCTTGGCAACACGTTTTTCCAAATTCCATAATTTGCCCGAATTGACTTCCCTACTTTCGTCGGTTGCCGATTTTCATCAAGTCGATAAAAGTTCAGGTGTGCCCGACTTTAACGGATACAACGATGCGCTTATTGCCAAAACCGACGAGTTTGCAGATTATCTTGAAGAAATTTCACGACGTGCCGAGGACGTCCGAAGCGGTATTGTCAGCAGAACCGATGACAACATGCTGAAAATAACCACAGACGGAAGAAAAGCGGCGCTTGACCTACGTCTTATAAAC
>JAZRUB010000164.1:0-8693 GCA_045652305.1 Eubacteriales bacterium | reverse complement strand
TTCGGTAACGGTTATAGAAGGCAGCGTATTTGCTTTTTGCTCCGCTTTGGAGAATGTGGTTCTTCCCGATTCTATTACAAATATAGGTGATTATGCGTTTGCCGGTTGTCCTATAACCGACATTGAAATTCCGAATTCTGTTACAAGTATAGATGAATTTGCTTTTTATAGGTGCAAAGAGCTTACAAATATAGTAATCCCCGATTCTGTAACAAGTATAGGCGATTATGCGTTTGACTGGTGCGACAACCTAACCGACATATACTGCGAAGCAGAATCGCAACCTGACGGTTGGAGTGTAGATTGGAATAAAAATTGCGAAGCAACTATTCACTGGGGTGCCGAGATGACCGCTCCGGCAAAACCCGTTCTTGGCAACATCGACGGTGACGGTGATGTTGATGCATCCGACTACATCCTCGTTAAACGTGCGGTTTTGAAAACCTACGCGTTGACCGAAGAACAAAAAGCATCTGCCGACATCAACAAAGATAACGACGTTGATGCAACCGACTATGTTTTAGTTAAGAGAATTGTTTTGGGCACTTATAAAGCCGATTAAAGTTAACCCATCAAAATAAACAAATCCTGCAAAAAATTCAGGTAGAAAGGCAGAAAGAAATGAAAAAATTAGTTTCTCTTTTGGTTGTTGCAACGATGTTGCTATCCCTCATCCCGCTGTCTTTACTTAGCGTTTCTGCGGAAAATGTCGTAACCGATTCGCAAGGTGTGGAATACACACTAAGCGCAGACGGAACGTACTATATCGTTTCCAACTTTTATATAATCATTTCCGCAACTGTAACCGAGTTTGTAATTCCTGAGGAATATAACGGTTTTCCCGTTAAAGAAATCGGTGATAAGGCATTTTACTATTGTTCCGGCATGACAAGCATAGAAATACCCGATTCGATTACAAGTATTGGCAATAAGGCATTTTACGGTTGCGACACCCTAACAGGCATAGAAATACCCGATTCGGTTACAAGTATTGGCTATAGGGCATTTTACGGTTGCGATAACTTAAAATACAATGAATATGATAAAGGTAAATATCTTGGCAATGCTAATAATCCATATTTAGCATTAGTTGGTGTTACGTCAACAGATATTGTTTCTTGCACTATTCATACCGATACAAGAATCATTACTGAAGCATTCTACTATTGTTCCGGCCTAACAAGCATAGAAATACCCAATTCGGTTACAAGTATTGGCGATGAGGCATTTTATTTTTGCCTTAGCCTAACAAGCATAGAAATACCCAATTCGGTTACAAGTATAGGCGATTGGACATTTTACTATTGCAGAAGCCTAACAAGCATAGAAATCCCCGATTCTGTAACAAGTATAGGCAATAATGTATTTTCCTGTTGCACCGCCCTAACAAGCGTAGAAATACCTGATTCAGTTACAAGCATAGGCAATCTTGTATTTTCCAATTGCACCGCCCTAACAAGCATAGAAATACCGAATTCGGTCAAGAGTATTGGCGATAAGGCATTTGCCTATTGCGAAAGCCTAACAAGCATAGAAATACCGAATTCGGTCAAGAGTATTGGCGAGAGGGCGTTTGAAGGTTGTGACAACCTAACAAGCATAGAAATACCCGATTTGGTTACAAATATAGCGTATGGTACATTTATGTATTGCAATAATTTAACAAGTGTAGAAATACCGAATTCGGTTACAAGTATTGGTGATCATGCATTTGAAGATTGCCTTAGCCTAACAAGCATAGAAATACCGAATTCGGTCAAGAGTATTGGCGAGAGGGCGTTTAAAGGTTGTGACAGCCTAACAAGCATAAAAATACCCGATTCGGTTACAAGTATATGTTCCGAGGCATTTGCCTATTGTGACAGCCTGACAAGTATAGAAATACCCAATTCAGTTACTAGTATTAGCGATAGTGTTTTTTTCGGTTGTTCCGACCTTGCTGATATTTATTGCGAAGCTGAATCGCAACCTGATGGTTGGCATGAGAATTGGACCTATCGTTGCAATGCAACTGTGCATTGGGGTTGTGAAATGACTAATTCCTCCAAACCCGTTCTCGGCAACATCGACGGTGACGGTGACGTTGATGCATCCGACTACATCCTCGTTAAACGTGCGGTTTTGAAGACATTTAACCTTACCGAAGAACAAAAAGCGTCTGCTGATATCGACGGTGACGGTGATGTTGACACCGCCGACTATGTTCTTGTAAAACGTATTGTGCTTGGTACTTATAGCGCATAAAAAAAATATAAACAAAAACGTCGCAAGGAAAACCCTTGCGACGTTTTTTATTGTAACGTGAAAATTTGAAGCAAATATAATTAAATTGAAGATTTTTGCCAAGGCAAAAATCAACCAAACTTCTTACTTCTTACCTCTTACTTATTACTTAAAATAAGGAACTTATTTCGTATTTTCTGCTTGAAAAGCGCTCGCGTTCGCTCGGAAATCACAAACTTAAAGCGAACCGTACAGATGCCATTGCGTCTGCGCCGTAGAAATCTGCGCCGATTGATTTGGCGTATTCTTCGGTAAGCACCGCACCGCCGACCATGATTTTGGTATTCGGTGCTTTTTCGTGCAAAATATTTATCGTTTCCGCCATTGCAGGTACGGTCGTTGTCATCAGTGCCGAAAGACCGACGAGTTTTACGTCGTTTTCGATTACCGATTGCAACACCGTTTCGGGCGGAACGTCTTTTCCGAGGTCGATAACCTCAAATCCGTAGTTTGAAAGCAGAGTAGCGACAATATTTTTGCCTATATCGTGTATGTCACCGCGAACGGTTGCGATGACTATCTTCATGCCGTTTTCGCTTTTTTCGCCCGAAAGTGAGGCATTAACCGCTTTGAATGCCGACTTTGCCGCCTCTGCACCGCCCAAAAGACGGGGGAGGAAGATTTTTTTGGATTCGTACCCCTCGCCGAGTGCGTTTAAGGCAGGGATAAGCTCGGTTTCGATAATTGTGAGCGGTTGCTTTTCCTTTAAAAGCGCTTCGGCAAGCTCGTAAGCCTTTGCTGAAAGTCCCGTATAGACCGCTTCGAACAGGGTCATTTCTTTTTTTGCGGTATTTTGCGTTATTTCGGCAGTTTCTTCTTTGTCGAACACGAAATCGGGGTTGGGTTCGCTGTCGGCAAGTACCAATTTCATGCTCTCGCTCGACGGATTGATTATCGCCGCCGAAAGTCCGCGCGAAATCGCCGCACCGAGGAACGATGCATTTATACTTTCGCGGTTGGGCATACCGTAGGAAATGTTCGATACTCCCAAAGCGGTCAAATAGCCCATATCGCTAAGACGTTTTACACATTCAAGCGTTTTATTTCCGCTTTCCTCGTCGGTCGCAACCGTCATGGTAAGCGCATCAAACAGCAGTCTTTTGCTCATGATTCCTGCGTTTTCGGCGTGTTTTATTATCTTTTCGGCAATGTCGATTCTGCCCGACGGCTCGTTGGGGATACCGTTTTCGTCCAAAAGCAATGCAACGCAAAGTGCGCCGTATTTTTTAACAATCGGCAAGACAGCGTTTAGATTTTCAGCTTTTCCGTTCACCGAATTTATTATCGGAATACCGTTATAGACTCTTGCGGCTTCGGTTAGAGCCTTTGGGTTAGCCGAATCAAGCTGCAACGGCAAGTCGGTGACTTTTTGCAAAGCAACAACGACTTTCGGGAGCATTTCTACCTCGTCAATATCGGGAATACCGACGTTGACGTCAAGAATATCCGCCCCTGCCGCCTCCTGCGCGACAGCCTCGGCGCACAAATAGTCAAGGTTGCCGTTTTTAAGCGCCTCTTTAAGCTTTGGTTTGCCCGTCGGGTTCAATCTTTCGCCTATAACGGCGGTTTTGCCCGAAAAAGTATAAACCTTTGTGCCCGAGCAGACGGAAAGGGTTTGATTTTTCTCTTTTTTTACTATATCCAAGCCATTAATGGCATTTTTTACGTTCTTAATATATTCGGGGTTGGTTCCGCAACAACCGCCGACGGCTGAAACACCGTTATCAATGAGCGTTTTCGCAAAAGAATAAAATCTTTCGGGCGGTACGTCGAAATAGGTATTGCCGTTTTCGTCTATTTTCGGCAAACCTGCGTTTGCGTTGACGATAATAGGCAAATCGGTATTTTTACAGAGTTCGATTGCGATAGACTCCATAGCATCGGGGCCTAATCCGCAGTTTATGCCGATAGCATCAACACCGAGCGACGAAAGGTAGCAAGCGACCGTTTTCGCATCCGCACCGGTAAGAGTACGACCGCTTTCGTCAAAGGTGAGCGAAACCGCAACGGGCAGGTTGCTGTTTTCACGCGCGGAAATAACCGCCGCTTTGCATTCGTACAAATCGCTCATCGTTTCGAAGAAAATCATATCTGCACCCGCTTTTTCGGCAGCGGAGCAAGAGCGCGCAAAGCAAGAAACCGCTTCTTCAAAGCTCATATCACCCAAAGGCGACATGAGTTTGCCCGTCGGTCCGATGTCGGCGGCAACGAAAATGTCTTTGCCCGATGCCGAAACCGCCTGTTTCGCTAACGTAACGGCTTTGAACATTTCGTCATACTCGTTCATCCCGAACGGCGACATTTTTGCCTTGTTCGACGAGAAACTGTTACTTGTTATTACGTCTGCGCCTGCGTTTATGTACGCCAAATGAACGTTGATTACGGCATCGGGATTTTTTGTATTTAGAGTTTCGGGCAGAGCACCTGCTTTTAGATTTGCAGATTGGAGCATAGTGCCCATTGCACCGTCAAAAACGAGAGCTTTTTTGCCCAAGATGGATTTTATCATTTACGTATCTCCGAAATGTTGGAAAGAATCTCCGCCGCTACGTCGGGTTTGTTCATTGCATAGATATGTATATTGTTTACGCCGTTTGCGATAAGGTCGATTATCTGCTCGGTCGCAAAAGCGATACCCGCCTGGCGCATAGCTTGCGGTTTGTCGCCGAAACGCTCGACAATTTCGCGGAATCTTCTCGGCACCATAGTGCCCGAAAGCGCAACGCTTCGTCCCAACTGACGCGCGTTCGTTATCGGCATAATACCTGCAATCACAGGGATATTTATGCCTTTTCGTTGGAATTTCGAAAGGAAAGAATACATTATTTCGTTATCGAAAAACATTTGCGTGGTGAAAAATTCGCATCCGCTTTCCGCCTTGATTTTTAGCGCGTCTATATCTGCCGACACACTTGACGCTTCGGGGTGTCCCTCGGGATAACACGCACCGCCGACGCAGAAATCGCCCTTTTGCTTTATCGCGGTTGCAAGGTCACTTGCGTGGGCATAGACCTTTTTCGGTTCGCGTCCGTCGGGCATATCACCGCGAAGTGCAAGAATATTCTGTATTCCGTTCGCTTTAAGCGACGAAAGATAGTTATCAAGCGTTTCTTCGTCGGTGGAAACACAGGTGACGTGCGCAAGTGATGCAACACCGCAATTTTCGACCTCTTCGGCAAGTTCCGCGGTGAAACGCGCGGTAGAGCCTGCCGCACCGTAGGTCACGCTGATAAAATCGGGCGATAGTTTCGCCATTTCGGCAACAAGTTTACGGCTGTGCTCGAGCTCGGTACCCAGTTTCGGCGGAAAAATCTCTAACGAAACGGTTATTTCTTTTGATGCGATTATGTCCGATATTTTCATTTTTCACCTCATTGAGCGTGATTTTCACTCAATTTTTCTTGAAAATATAGTATTCTTTCTCCTGTTCGGTACAGCCGTCAAAGCCTTTACCAAAGCTTTTCGAAACGAGGGTAAAGCCGTCTGCAACCGATAATATCTCGTCAGAAGTGTGCAGTTTTTGCGTTTGATTTTCGTAATCGCGGTAATACGTTCCGTTGTCACGTTCCGAAAAGACGTCTATTTCAAACTCACAAAGTGCACTTTTTTCATCGAATGCGCTTCGCCATACGGCGTAAACGTCACCGAAATCATAGACAAAACTGTTCCCGTCATAGATATTTTTGTATCGGTACTCGGTATTCACGTCGAAAATGAACAGACCGCCCGATTCGAGATAATTACGCGCCAAAACAAAGACCTGCTTGAGGTCTTTGCTTTTTGTTATGTAGTTTAAACAATCAAACGACGAATATATGGCTTGAACCGTACCGTACAGCTCGAACTTTGTCATATCCTGACAAAGCAAAAGCGTGTTTTTGCCGTAATTACGTTCACGCGCGATATTAAGCATCTCGGGCGAGAGGTCAAGCCCTATCATGTCATATCCTCTGTCGGCAAGGATGGCGGTTATTCCGCCCGTACCGCAACCGAGGTCAAGCACTTCGCGCACTTTTATATCCGACAGCTTGAAAAATTCCTCAAGCATGTCGGCATAAGGCAAATACGCCTCGCCGTTTATACGGTCATATATTTCCGCAAGGGAAGAAAAACTCATTCCGAAATACGGTCAAGTACCATTGCGTAGCCGTCGCTGCCGTAACGGAGAGAACGGTTTACACGGGTGATAGTTGCGGTGGAAAGGTGAGTTTTCTGTGCGATGTCGCCGTATGTGTTGCCGTCGCGGAGCATTTCAGCGGCGGTAAGTCTTTTGCTCATTTCGGTAATTTCGCTGATGGTGCAGAGGTCGGAAAGGAAACGGTATGCTTCCTCAACGGTACGTACGCATACAATCGCAGCAGCGAGTTTATCGGTATTAGCGTCTTTTACTTTTTCTAACATTTTATTGTTCCTCCAAATTAAATTTTATTTCATCGGGCTGGTAAGTGCCTTTTATAAATCGATAAGTGTCGGTATAAACCGAGTGGAGTTCGGGTTCTTCGGATTTGTAGGCATTATAGTATACGCCGGGTACACCGCCTTGATAATACATGTGAGCCGCGTCTTTCATATAACCGGTTATTGCACCTGCGGCATAGTATTTTTTGATTCGTTCGATGTGCCAATCCTGTGTTCCGCCAACTTCGAGTTCTATACACATTCCGAAACGTTTTGCCGCCTCGGCTGCGTTGAAAAGACGTTCATCGGGTACGTTTTGGTTAAACGCATAGTTGGGCTGATAGCAAACGATGTCAAAACCCAAGTTCTGCCAATCGTTATATCCCGATGCGTGATAGTAGGGAATCCAAGTGTTGATAAGACCGAGAGAGCGAACGTAATCGGTGGTGTAGTTCAAAAGGTTAATAAGCTGTCTGTCGGAATAACTGATTTCTTCGGTGAACCAGTAATAACCCTTGAGTTCAAGATGTTTGTAATTCTTTTCGTTAAAACGCTTGAATTGCTCGTCGATAAGCCATTTTATAGCAGCTTTGCGGTCTTCAAGCTTTGAAAAATCAAGGTTTCTGCCATCGACAATGCCAAATTCGTTTACTGCTGTAACGGGATAGAGTATCGAGAGATAAACGCTGACCTTATAGTCTTTTTTGCCTAGCTTTTTGCCGACTTCCTTTGCGGCTTCTTCAAGCGCATCCATGTTATATCCGTCGGTATACTGGGTGTCGATGTAATGCTGCCAATCTTCTTTTTTAAGAGGGCGTTTTGTGTATTTATCGTAAAGGAAAGCGACGTAGGGAAGGAAAAGATAACCGTCGAAAAGGGTGTCCTTTATTTCGCCGTTTTCCATATAAGCAACGTGAGGAAGGAAAACTTCCTTGCTTATCGGGGCAACGTCTTTATGGCAGATATACGCCAAAAGCACGTCTTTCGAGCCGAGTTCCTCGGTCGAGGCGAATTTATCGATAAATTTAGTTTCCTCATCGGGGGTAATGTCGCAAGCGTCCGTCAAATCGGTACAGCCGTAAACTTCAAACTGGTCTATCCAAGTATGCATAGAAACGTAGAAGAAGAAACGAACGTATCTTGCCTTATATTTCTTGGGAAAATCAACGGTTTTGCGGATGATGTCGTTTGCTTTGTCGGTGCAGAGTTCATCAATTTTGGCAACGGTCTGCCAATTTTCGCCGTCTTCGGACAGTAACACGTTAATTCTCGGCGGAACGCCGACACCCATTTCAGCCTCGCGCAGTAAACCTACCGATGCACCGTCAACCGCGCACACGCAGCCGAGGTCGTACATAAAGTCCCTCGAACCGCCCGACGAGATGTGGAAAAACGCCTCATCATAGCAGGAAGCGGTTTGGGCATATTTGCCGTCAGTAAGGCGTGTAGAGTCGCCGGGGGTGTTAAACCACTCGCTTACAAAATTCGGCTCGACTTTTTCGAGATTCTGTATCTTTTGCTTTTTGCCGAGCAAAAGATTTACGCGTTCTGAAGATATTTCGCATATTTGGCAGGGAGTTTTTTCTAACGAAAAATCCCCGTAAAAGTTCACATTCTTCTTCATAGGTGGACGAAACCTCACTTTTAAACATTAGTGCGTTAATTTATTATACCACTACTTTTGTTGTTTTTCAAGGGGGTTTAAAAACTTTTTCTACATATTTAAATATAGTTTTATAAATATATGTCGTTTTTAAGAACACAAGTAAACGAAAAAAGGTTACCGTATGAGGCAACCTTTTTATAACAAATTACGCGTAATCGCGGTCGATTCTTATTACGCAACGGTATTGGGGGTTGGCAGATGCGACCGCTGTCGCAACGGCAAGCTTTAACACCTCGGGGTCGGTTTTGCTGTCTGCGGGAACGACGATGTCAAAAACGATATTCGTGTGCGTGTTGCCCGGTACAATACGGAAATCGTGCGAGTGCATACCCTCGCCAAGTGAATC
>JAZRUB010000163.1:0-7634 GCA_045652305.1 Eubacteriales bacterium | reverse complement strand
ATATCGGCAATAAAATAACTTTTAGCGCAGACGGCAACAAAAACGCAAATTTCTATGCCGATAATCAAAAAATCATCAACGGTTTTGCTTCGTTTGACGTTTATAAAAACGGTGAATTCTATATTTCGGTAAAGCTATCTGCGCCCGGTGAACACAATATCGCAAACGCGCTCGCAGCTATCGCGGCGTGTGATTTAATCAACCTTTCAAAAGAAGATATCGTTAAAGGTATTGTTAGCTATGCCGGCGTTGGCAGACGTTTTGAATACAAGGGCAGTTTTTGCGGCGCCGACGTTTATGACGACTACGCTCACCACCCCGATGAAATAAAAGTCACCCTTTCTGCCGCAAAAGGTATTGCAAGAGGCAGAGTAATTTGCGTATTCCAACCGCACAACTACTCGCGATTGCGCGATTTATTTGACGAGTTCCAAACCGCATTTGACGATGCAGATATGTTGATTCTTTGTCCTTTATATGCGGCACGTGAAGCATGCGGAACCGAAGTGTCCTCCGAATTGCTTTCTCAAAAGATAAATAATGCAAAATATTTTGAAACTTTTGATGAAATCAAGGACTATTTAAAAGGCGAATTGCGCGAAGGCGATTTGTTGATGATAATGGGTGCAGGTGACATTGCGAAGCTGGCAAACAGTATATAGTTCATTTATTTGTCAAAATATCAAAAAAAGACTTGACAAAAGCGAAAAAGTGTTATATATTAAGGTGTTCGAATTTTTACGTAAAATCTTGTGGAGGTGGAATAGATGGCAAAGTGTTCAGTTTGCGGAAAGGGCGTTACCTTTGGTTGTAACGTTTCTCACTCGCACAGAAAGACCAACAGAAGTTGGAAGCCCAACATCAGAAGAGTCAAGGCTAATCTCAACGGTACCGTAAAGCATGTTTATGTTTGCTCCCGCTGCCTTAGAAGCGGTAAGGTTACCAGAGCTATATAAGCCAAATAACTTCAAAAAAAACGAAGCGGTTTTTATACCGCTTCTTTTTTTGCTTCGTATTCGCTTTTAGACATGGTATAATGCAAAATTTCACGCACAACACCTTTTATTTCCATTTCGGTTTTTGAGGGATTATCGGTTTTAAATCCAACTCGTTTTGCGAGTTTTATTGAGTCTGCATTTTCTGCAATAATGCGTAGTGTCGCGTTTTGAATGCCCAAAACCTCAAACGTAAGTTTCAACACCGCATTTACTGCCTCGGTCATATATCCCTTTGCTCTATAATCGGGTGAAAGAACGTAGCCTATCTCACAGGATTCGGCAGACGTATTAATCGATGCGAAACCGCAAGTACCTATCATTTTATTTGTTTCTTTTAAAACAACCGCCCAGTCCGCGTACAAGCCTCTTAGATATCTTTTTTGCAAGAACTCTATATACCCCTCGGTTGCGCTGAGATTTATATGAGGACTCCAAAGTAAATACTCACTTACTTCGGGGACCGATGCGTACTCGAACATATCGGGGGCATCGTCAATTTCAATATATCTTAAAACAAGTCTATCGGTGTTTATGGGAATAGAACGCATCAATGCTTTTCGCAGACTTCTTTCGGTCAATTTAATCACCTCGTTGACTATTATATACCCGATTTATTGAAATTACAATAGCGAATAAACTCGCTTTTTGATATAGAAGAGAATATATAGTATAAATATATATATTATTATATTAAATTTCGTATAACCACCTTGACATAATCGATGTGACGATGTATAATGTCGGTATGTATAAATTCAGATTTATAGGAGGAACGCCTAATGAAAAAAGGCATCTTATGTATACTGCTATCGATTTTCATGTTAGTGCCGATGTTCGCATCATGCCAACAAGAAGCTGACTTTACCGAGACCGAAGCAAGTGTATATACTCTCTACACAATTGTCGACGAAAGTACGACCGAAGAAGCAATCAATCAAGTTGAATTGGCACTTAACCGTATTATGTTTTACCGTTTGGGTGTTATTCTTAAACTCGAAATGGTTACAGAAGCGGAATATGACAAATTAATTGAAGATAAGTTTGCCGAAATGGAAGCTCTTCAACTTAGCAAGAAGAACAACAAAAAAGGCACTTCCTCCGAAGCAGAAGAGAATGCAGGAGAAATCATGACGGGCGACCGTATCCTTGACCTTCTCGAAGAAGGACAGGATATTCCCCTTGACGAACCCAGACTTGATATTTTCCTTGTAAAAGGTTATGACAAATATTACGAACTCGCAACAAGCGGTAAATTAGCAGCGCTTGACGAAAAGCTTAACAACGAAGCAAAAGCGCTCAAATCGCAAATCCACTCTACCCTCTTTACCGCTGCTAAGGTTGCTAATAAAACCTATGGTGTTCCTGTAAACAATGCTATCGGTGATTACACATATCTTGTATTCGATTCCGAATTGCTTGACAAATACGGATTTGATGCAAATACTCTCAAATCGGTTGAAGACTTGCAGAGTTATCTCGAAGTTATCCAAGCAAACGAACCTGACGTTGTTCCTTTAAAGGGCGCAAAAGAACCGGTTGGTCTTAACTTCCTTTCCAATCCCGGTTTCCCTGCGATAGTTAACAACGGCGAAGTTATCAATGCTTACAACACACCTGCATTTAAGAACTATTTTGCAATGATTGCAAGATATCAAACTCTTGGATACCTCGGCAACAACTTTGCTGAAGGCGATGAATCCGATGATGCAAGATACGCTGTTCGTATCGAAAGCGGTAACATTGACACCATCTCCGCGCGTCTTGAAGACACCGGTTATGAATATGATTTCAGCCTTTATTCTGCGCCTGTTGCTACTAACGAAACAACCATCGACAACATCTTCTGTGTTTCTAAATACGTTGTTTCTAACGAACTCACAGACGTTATGGAAATCGTTACCGAAATCAACACCGATGCTCAATTGATGAACCTTCTCACCTACGGTGTCGCAAACGAAAACTACGTTCTTAACGATGACGGTCAGGTTGAAAGACTTAACAAAGATTACATGATTGACCCCAACCACGTTGGTAACTGCTTTATCACCTATACCCTCGACGGTGAAAATCCCGAAAAGTGGAACAACGACATTAAGCAGAATCAAGATGCAATTGTTTCCCCGTCGCTTGGCTTCACATCTTCGCCTACCAAGTTCACTTATAAAACGACTGTAGAAATCGAAGACCCGCAGAACCCCGGCAGTATGATTACAACCGAAGTTGAGGAATATATTTACGAACCTGACTATCTACAAGTTCTTAATTCGGTTGTTGACGAATACTACCCTGCACTTCTTAACGGTACAGCAATTCAGTTCAACTATGACGAGTTGCTTACTCAGGCTACCGACGAAGTTAGACTCTCGTTTGTTGATAAGCTCAACACCAACTACGAAGAAAACATTCTTAAACCCATGTTTGAAGAACGCATGCGTCAACGCATTACCGAAACTCAAGGTCCTGCGATTCTTCAGGCGGTTGAAGAAGAAGTACGCGAAAACTTCAGCATTAGCGTTAAAAACAAATTAGAGAATAAACTCAAAACTGAACTTAAAGAAGATAATCCCGATGCAACAGAAGACGAAATCAAGGAAATGATTAACGAAATCCTTACCGACGAGTACGTTGCAGAGCACATCAAGGATTATTATACTGACGAAGAAGTTCAGGAAACAATCGAAGAAACTTATCTTGACCAGCTCGAAGATGCGATTACAAGCGCAACTAACGAAGCGGTTGGCACTCCCGAATATAACAGCGAATTCGACCGTCTTAAGAACTCGGCTGAATATCAAGAAAGCCTTGATGCATTGCTCACCTATGATGCACCCAGCAAGATTCAAACTCGTGTAGATGAACTTATCGCAGAAAAAATCGACGCTTACACCACTGAAATGCTTGATGCAATGGAAACTGCGGTTGAAAATGCTGTTACAGAATTCATAGCTGAAAACAAAGATGTTCTTAATCTTAGCGAAGATGAAATCCTCTTTAAAATAGGCTATTATAAAGAAGCTACTCCCGAAGAAGGCACCGAAGGTGATACTTCTACCGGCGACGAAAGCACCGATACCAGTGATGCAGAAAGCAGCGAGCCTGCCGACGAATCTACTACCGAATCGGTTGATGAATCTGCTACCGAATCTGTTGACGAATCCGCTACCGAATCGGTTGACGAATCCGCTGACGAGTCTGCTACCGAATCTACCGACGAATCTTCTGACGAATCCACCGATGAGTCCGAAGCTGAAACCGAAGACGAAGAAACTACCGATTCCGCTTACGTCAAAGCATACGATTCTTGGTTTGATTTTGCTTTCGGCGAAAAAATCGAAAAAGTATATTACGTACTTTATCCCAAAGCAGCTTAATTTAAACAACAAAAAATACCGTTCGTATGAACGGTATTTTTGTTTTACGTAAATCGTATTTAAAAGAGTCGTTATGCAGTATAGTTATCGAAATAACCTTGAATCCAAACTATCGGGGTACCCTTATCGCCACTACCCGAGGTGAGGTCGCAAAGCGAACCGATTAGGTCGGTGAGTCTTCTGGGGGTTGTGCCTTGAGAAGCCATTTTGCCTACAAGGTTATCATCCTTTTGACGGATATATTCGCTGATAGCATCTTTAAGTTCTTTGCCCGAAAGATGTTTAAAATCGTTATCGGCAAGGTACTTTAATTTAACCTCGTTGGGTTGTCCTTCAAGTCCATCGGTATATGCAGGAGAAACAACGGGGTCTGCGAGTTCCCAAATCTTTCCGACAGGGTCTTTAAATGCACCGTCGCCATATATCATAACTTCTACATTCTTGCCGGATTCATTTTTAAGAATCTCTGCAATCTTGTCAACGACGCATTGGCAGTCACGCGGGAAGAGTTTAATTGTATCTTCTGTAGCCTTATTACTACCGAGAAGACCGTAATTTTCGTTATAACCCGAACCGTCAACCGAACTTGTGAGTATTTCATCAAGTCCGTATACGCGTTTTGCGCCTGCAGATTTAAGTAGACGTTTGCTACGTGCTCTTGTGTGAATATCGCAGGTGAGAACGCAATCGGTATAGTCAAGTATTTTACGGCAATCGTTAGCGAGGATTATCTCTGCTTCGCAATCCTGCGATTCGATAAGTTCGCGGTAATATTCGATATAGTCAACGCCTGTGAATGGGTGTTTAACGATACCGAAAAGTTCACGATATTTTGCTTCGGTAAGAACGTCGGTCCAAGGGTTGACACCTGCAGCATCGAGAGAATCGTAATCGATAAGGTGGTTACCTACCTCGTCAGAGGGATAGGAAAGCATAAGAACTATTTTCTTTGCACCGCGTGCAATACCTTTAAGACAAATTGCGAAGCGGTTACGAGACAAAATCGGGAAAATAACGCCGAATGTTCCTTCGGGGAATTTAGCCTTAATATCAGAAGCGATTTGGTCAACCGATGCATAGTTGCCCTGAGCACGTGCTACAACGGCTTCGGTAACGGCAACAACATCTTTATCGCGCATTTCTATATTTTCGCTTTTAGCGGCAGAAAGAACGCTTTGTGCAACGATGGTTGCAATATCATCACCCTGACGGATAATGGGTGCTCTTACACCGCGAGAAACTGTACCTATAAGTCTTTCGTCCATGATTAATAACCTCCGAAAAATCTATTGACTTTTAAGCAATTACATTATATTATACTATATATCATTAGTCAAGCGTTTATTTATAATGTTTTACATAAGAGGTGCTAATGGATATTAGATTAGAGCAATACAGAGTTTTTTATACTGTGGCGGTATGCGGTAGTTTCTCGGAAGCGGCTAAAAAGCTATTTATAACTCAAAGCGCGGTCAGCCAACAAATACGTGCGATTGAAAACGAATTAGGGGTTCCCCTATTCGTACGCGGTAAAAAGGGTGCAAAACTCACATCGCAGGGTGAACTGCTTTTTGGATATGCAAAGCGCGCAATGAATGAAATTGAAAGTGCCGAAAGTCTTTTCACGCGAATGAAGTCGCTTGACGAGGGTAGTTTGCGCATCGGCGCGGGCGACACGATAACGCGTCACTTCTTGTTGCCGAAGTTAGAAAAGTTCCATACTACATACCCCGGAATTAAAATCGAAATTGTAAACCGCGTAACAGACGAAACTATTTATAGACTTAATTCAGGAAACGTAGACGTTGCATTTATCAGTTTACCTATTTCAGCAGAGCTTGAACACAACCTAAACATTTTAGAGGTTGGACAGCTGCACGACATATTTATCGCAGGTAGCAAATACAAATATTTATTAGATTCTGTTGTATCGATGGAAGAATTGGCATCACTTCCCCTCGTTATGCTCGAACCAAAATCAAACACAAGAAAAACACCCGACGAATATTTTAATCTACACGGAATCGAACTTAGTCCCGAGTTTGAGCTTGGCTCTTACGACCTTTTGTTTGATTTTGCGAGCAGAAATCTTGGAATCGCTTGTGTAACAGAGGAATTTTTCCCGAAAATCAACCACGATGAAGTGTTCAAATTAAACACTTCTTTTGAACTCCCGAGCAGATGCATCGGTGTTTGTACCTTAAAAAACGTTGAGCCTACACCTGCGGTAGTAAAGCTTATCGAAATGATTAACGAATAAACAAAAAGCGCACGATTGTGCGCTTTTAATATGTATTACATACGAAACAGTTTGATTATCGCGCCTGTTGCGTTTTCTTCGGGAATTTGAAACTCCTCAATCAACTTCAAAACAAATACAAGAAGATATATTACAAGCGCAGCCAATGCAATTTTCGGAATTATCATCATTTGACGGCGATGTTTGCGTTTTTCTTCGTAGGCGATATTCTTCATTGCCTTTTCATACTGCTCGATTTTACGTTGGGTATCATCGGCACTCTCAAGGTATTTATTCTGTTGGTATTTGCTCTTATCGTGCAGAGTCACTTCGGTTGGGTCATTTACCATTTTTGTTTTCGTAGCTTCGAGTACATCCTCGGTTACAGAGGCTTTTTGCCATTCCTTTTCCCTACCGCACTTATCGCAGACGGTGTTTGAAACAGGGTTTTTATTACCGCAACAACACAGCCAAACCGTATCACCGAATTGAGGGATAACCTTTGTTGGATACTTTTCTTCAGCCGCCTTATAGATGTTCACGCGTGTATATACCATTTTGCTTATATCGTCAAGCTCGTTATAGCGTTTTGTATTGCCCGAAACGGGTATATTTAATTGTTCTACGTAGCCACCTGCATATTCAACAGACAGCAAAGTGAGCTCAAGTTTTGTAAAATAACTTTCGGGCAACGGTATGTAGACACACGAACCGAATGTACACCCCTTCTCAACGTAAGTAATCGCGTTTGAGTCTTTTAGTTTGAGGTCGGTTCCGTTTTTATTGATAACACCGAATGTCAATTCCTCTTGGGAATACGTGAAGTCGATATTCTTATAGGGGATATTTTGGTTAAGATAACACGAAAGACGGATAGTAAATTTCTTTATTGACCTTTCCGAAACGCTTTTAAAGACGTACGACGCAAAAACGTCGTAGCTATCTCTATCCGAGACGATATATCCCTCTTCAATCTCAACAGGGCTGTTGGGCAAAATAAAGGGATATTCTATATATTTAACCACG
>JAZRUB010000162.1:0-2480 GCA_045652305.1 Eubacteriales bacterium | reverse complement strand
GCGTTCGACAGAGGCTTGTTACGTCAACAAAACCTACGTAGAAAAGTTGGGTTACACTCTGCCCGAAAAGCTTACTTGGGACTTTATTTGGGAGGTTTCCGAAAAGGCAACCGAAAAAGACGCTGACGGCAACTACAAGCTAAACGGTCAAAAGGTCATGATTCCGTTTATGTACAAATCTACCGACAACATGATGATTCAGGTGCTTAAACAGCAAGACGCACCTTATTCGACGATTCATGGCGAAGTGCAGATTTTTAACGACACCACGAAGGATTTTCTCTTAAACATTGCAAATCAGGTAGAACTGGGCACTTTCAACACATTTAAACTTATTGGATACCCCGCCAATTACCTCAATGCAGGTCAATGTATTTTTGCTATCGACTCGACGGCAGGTGCGACCTGGATGGGTACAAACGCACCGTTGCTTGATATAGATGAAGAAAAGGTAACGGAATTTGAAACAGAGGTAATGGCGATTCCTCAATACGATACCGAAAACCCCATGATGATTTCGCAAGGTCCGTCGATGTGTATCTTTAACCGCGACGACAGTCAAGAGGTGCTTGCTTCTTGGTTATTCGCGCAGTATATGCTGACAAACGAGGTTCAAATATCCTATTCGCAGACCGAGGGCTATGCACCCGTTACGTCAAAGGCACAAAACTCGGATGAATACGTTGATTATCTATCGCGCGAGGGCGAGGACAACGAGCTATACTACGACGTAAAGATTAAGGCGACGAAGCTGTTACTTGACAACACCGAAAACACCTTTGTCACCCCTGTATTTAACGGCTCGGCATCGCTACGTAACGCGGCGGGACAGTTAATCGAAAACGTCAACAAAGCGGTCAGACGTAAAAAAGGCTCGGTCGATGAGGAATACATAAACGCGCTTTACGATGAAGTTACCGCCATGTACAGACTTGACCAAATTAACATTTCTGCGGGGAAACTGACGTTGGGGACACTCCCTGTCGGTGCGGTCATTATGCTGGCAGCGTTGGTGATTTGTTGGATTTGTATGGGATTTTATGTCATAGTTGACAAAATAAAAAGGAAAAAGTGATAAAAAATTCATATCAATTACATTGAATTATTCAGAATATTATGTATAATATAACCATAATTCTTTTAAAGGAGCTATAAAAATGAAAAAACTTACAGTATTACTTTTAGTTGTTTCTATGCTTGTTGCTTTCGCAGCTTGTGCAGAAACCACCGACACTTCTTCTGACGTTTCTTCCGTTGCATCGAGCGAAGCATCTTCTGAAGCAGTTTCCGAAGCAGTTTCCGAAGCAGTTTCCGAGGAAGCATCGAGTGAAACCTCTTCCGAAGCAGAAGTTAAGGTAATGTCTTACGAAGAATACCTCGCTGCAGAAATCGGTAGCGAAGTTGTTGTTGAAACCTACATTCAGGCTAAACAAGGCTGGTGGGAAAAAGAAGGCGTTGGCGGTGTTGGTACCTTCTACACCCAGAACGAAGAAGGCGCATACTTTATCTATGATATGCCCTGCTCTCAAGAAGACTACAACGACAAATTAGTTGCAGGTGCGAAGATTCGCGTTACCGGTGCTAAGGCTGAATTCAACGGCGAAGTTGAAATCATCGACGCTACCTACGAAGTTCTCGAAGGCACTTGGACCGCTACTGCACTTGACGTTACCGAAAAGCTCGGCGACGAAAAGATTGCTGAAGACATGAACAAGTTTGCAGCATTCAAGGGTCTTACCGTTGTTGCTTCCAACGATGACGGCGCTGCTTTCCTCTACAAGTGGGACGGCTCGGGCAACGAAGGCGATGACATCTACTTCAAGGCTTCTGTTGGCGAAACCACCGTTTCTTTCGTTATCGAATCCTACCTCACCGGCAAGGATACCGACGTTTACAAGGCTGCTCAAGCACTTAAAGTAGGCGACGTTATCGATATGGAAGGTTACCTCTACTGGTACGAAGGCGTACAACCTCACATCGTTTCTATCACTGTTGCTGAATAATTATACAAAACTTAAAGGCTGTTGTGGATTCACAACAGCCTTTGTTTTTTTGCTTTACACTACCCTATTACGTTTATCGCCGTTTTGGAAGGAAATGATGTTTTGATATATTTCCTCCATACAACGAACACGCGCTTCGTATGCGCCCCATGCCATGTGCGGTGTAAGGCAGACGTTGGGTAAGCCTTTTATACGGTCATAGGGGTGATTTACGGGCATGGGTTCAACAGAGTATACATCACAGCCGAAAAAGCCGAGTTTGCCCGATTCTACGGCAGTTGCTACTGCTTCTTCGTCAAGCACCGCGCCACGCGCGACGTTTACCAAGAATGCGCCGTCTTTCATTAGCGAAAGCTCGCGTTTGCCTATCATGCGACGGGTTTGGTCAGTCAGGGGGACGTGAATGGTTACGATATCGGACACCTTCAATAATTCGTCAAGCGGTAGGCAGTTTGCGTCAGACACAGGTGTACGATT
>JAZRUB010000161.1:0-27085 GCA_045652305.1 Eubacteriales bacterium | reverse complement strand
ATTCCGCTTCGAAACTGGCAAGTGTAGAATTTCCGCAGTTTGACGTTTCGCTTCGAAGCGCGGTTTCTATTGCACGTCGTTTACAAGACCCTCTTGCCGAGCTTGTAAAAATAGACCCGAAAGCAATCGGTGTAGGTCAATATCAGCACGATATGGAGCAAAAAGCACTCGACAACTCTCTTGCAGGTGTTGTAGAATCTTGCGTTTCGGGCGTTGGTGCAGACCTTAATACCGCATCGGTTAGTTTGCTTTCGCATATCGCGGGCATCAATGCGAAAATCGCAAAAAGCATATACGAATACCGCACAACCGTTTCGCGCTTCAAAACCCGTTCGGAGTTGTTGAAAGTCAAAGGCATAGGCGAAAAGGCATACAAACAATGCGTAGGTTTCTTGCGTGTGCCCGAAAGCAAAGAAGTGCTTGACAACACCTCTGTCCACCCCGAAAGTTACGAGGCGGCATATTCGCTCCTTAACCTTTTGGGTTACAACAAAGACGACGTTCGCGAACGCAAGTTAGGCGAGCTAAGAAGCCGTCTTGACGAGCGCGGATGCCAAACAGTCGCAAACGAACTCGGAATCGGTGTTCCTACACTTAACGACATCGTGTCCGAACTCGAAAAGCCCGGTCGCGACCCCCGTGACGAGCTTCCTCCCCAAATTTTACGTACCGATGCTATGGACATTTCCTCGCTTAAAACCGGCATGGAATTTATCGGAACGGTTCGCAACGTTGCAGACTTCGGCGCGTTTGTCGATATAGGCGTACACCAAGACGGTTTGGTTCATATTTCCAAATTGAGCAACAAGTTTGTAAAACGCGCAAGTGACGTCGTTAAGGTTGGCGACATTATAAAAGTAAGAGTTATCGACGTAGACGTTCCGAAAAAGCGTATTTCGTTAGAAAAAATACAGTAATTCTATTGCAATATTATAAAAAGCATTGTATAATAGTTCATTAAAAAATTTTTGTATTTCCGTTTGGAGGTTATATTTATGCAGATTAACAATCAGTATCTTCAAGACTTGTATGCACAGGTTGAAAAGAGAAACGCAGGAGAAAAAGAATTTCTCCAAGCAGTAGGCGAGGTTTTCGAATCTCTCGCTCCCGTTATCGAAAAACGTCCTGACCTTGTACAGGCAGGCATTATGGACCGTATCGTTGAACCCGAACGCTTCATTCAATTCCGCGTTGCTTGGGTTGATGACAGCGGTAAGGTTCAGGTGAACCGCGGTTTCCGTGTTCAGTTCAACAGCGCAATCGGTCCTTACAAGGGCGGTTGCCGTTTCCACCCGAGCGTTTGCTCCTCGGTTATCAAGTTCCTCGGTTTCGAACAAACCTTCAAGAACTCCCTCACCGGTCTTCCCATGGGCGGCGGTAAGGGCGGCGCAGACTTCGACCCCAAGGGCAAGTCGGATAACGAAATCATGCGTTTCTGCCAAGCATTCATGACAGAACTTCAAAAGTATCTCGGTCCTGACACCGACGTTCCCGCAGGTGACATCGGCGTTGGCGCAAGAGAAGTTGGTTACATGTTCGGTCAGTACAAGCGTATCCGTGACGAATTCACCGGCGTTCTCACCGGCAAGGGTCTTTCCTTCGGCGGTTCGTTGGCAAGAACTCAGGCTACCGGCTACGGTCTTTGCTACTTCACCGATAACATGCTCAAAAAGAAGGGTGACTCCTTCAAGGATAAAACCGTTGTTATCAGCGGTTCGGGTAACGTTGCTATCTACGCTTGCGAAAAGGCAACCCAACTCGGCGCAAAGGTTGTTGCAATGGGCGACTCCAACGGCTACATCTACGATGCAAACGGCATTAACTTAGACGTTGTTAAGCAGATTAAAGAAGTTGAACGCGGAAGAATCAAGGAATACGCAAACCGCGTTGCAGGTTCTGTTTACACCGAAGGTAAGGGCATCTGGACCATCAAGTGCGACATCGCACTTCCCTGCGCTACCCAGAACGAACTCAACGGTGACGATGCAAAGGCACTTATCGCAAACGGCGTTAAGTATGTTGCAGAAGGCGCAAACATGCCCTCCACTCCCGATGCTATCGAAGCATTCCTTAATAACGGCGTATACTTTGGCCCGGCAAAAGCTGCTAACGCAGGCGGCGTTGCTACCTCGGGTCTTGAAATGAGCCAGAACAGCATGCGTCTCTCTTGGACTTTCGAAGAAGTTGACCAAAAGCTTTGCGGTATCATGAAGAGCATCTTCGAAAACGCAACCAAAGCGGCTAAAGAATACGCAAGCAGCGAAGATAACCTCGTTGCAGGTGCAAACATCGCAGGCTTCCTTAAGGTTGCCGACGCGATGAAGGCGCAAGGCGTACTTTAATTTATGCTTTCAAAAGGTGTTGTCAAACGACAACACCTTTTATTTTTGCAAAAATTTCATTTTTTGTTTGCGTTCTTATGCGGAATAATAATAGCACAAACCCAATTATCAAGAAGGAACAAAAAATGAAAAAATCAATTATATTTTTATTAAGCATAACGCTCGTATTTTCAATATTGTTTTTGTCGGTATCGGCAACGACCTACACCGTTGTTTCGGGTGACAGTCTTTGGAAAATAGCCAAAAAATTTCAAGTGGGTTTGAGCGAAATAATCGAAGCTAATCCTCAAATAAGCAACCCAAACTTGATATACCCCAATCAAGTAATAAACATTCCCGAACAAGACGCTTCGGTTTTGAATTACGAAAAAGAGGTCGTGCGCCTTGTAAACAAAGAACGTTCCTCACGCGGACTTTCAGCACTTACTATGGACTGGCAATTAAGCCGTGTTGCGCGGTATAAATCGCAAGATATGCACGACAAGCGTTATTTTTCGCACACCAGCCCGACCTATGGCAGTCCGTTTGATATGATTTCGGCATTTGGTTTAAGCTACCGCAGTGCAGGTGAGAATATTGCGAAAGGACAAAGAAGTCCCCAAGAAGTGGTAAACGCTTGGATGAATTCGTCGGGACACCGCGCAAATATTCTGAACGCTTCATTTACAAAAATCGGCGTAGGGTACGTCGCAAACGGAAATTATTGGACACAGATGTTTATCGGATAAACAAAACGTCGCAAGATAAAATCTTGCGACGTTTTTTGTCGTTAATTATTTCACTTCATACGTGCCTAAAACAATACGTTTAACGAGAACGTAGTCGGTTGCATCAACGTCGTTGTCGCCGTCGATATCTGCAACGTCAAACTGTTCTTCGGTGAGATTGTATGTTTTCAAAACTGCACGTTTTACGAGAACGTAGTCGGAGGCATCAACGTCACCGTCGTTATCAATGTCGCCCAAAACAACGTCTTTAAACTTCGCAAAGAGATTAACGTCCGAGGTTACAGGGGTATCGAAATCATAAAGTTCACCGTCTTCGGTGTACCAACCCAAGAAAATCTTGTTTTCCTGTACAGGATCTTCGGGCTTTTCTGCAGTGTCACCGGAGAAGATTACCTGTTCGTCGATAGGACTATCATCAACGTGGAACACTACGTAGAACAATTCCGTGAACACGGGTCCGTTATCTTCGTTTCTGCCGCCCCAATAACTGAGCTCGTATGCAAGCTCGCCGTTTTTGTTGACTTCGTCGACAAATGCATTCAACAACGATTCGTATTCGTCAACAGCGTCGTCATCGTTGAAATCAAGTGCGGTAAGTCCTTCGATGTCGTATCCATAGAACGCGCCAACGGGAGAATACTCGCAGTTTGCGTTAGCAACACAATTTGTCGCATTGAAGTCGTCGCTATCGAAATAACCCACAAAACCGCCGATATAATCTTCGTCTGCTTCCTCATCGTTAGCGTAAACCACGCCCGTTGCATAGCAGTTCACAAAGCTGTCTTCGTAATATGCTTCGCCGATAAATCCGCCGACGTCTCCGATACCGGCAACGTCCATGGTGGTGTAGTTGTTTGCAAAAAGGTTATAGCCGCAGCAATCAGAAGCGCCAACGAAACCGCCGATGTTGTAACTGCCGGAAACCGAACCCTCGGTATAGCAGTTATAAAATTCGTTTGCTTCGTCGATGTAACCGCAAAGACCGCCGACGTAATAAGCATAGCCGGTATCGATATCAGCAATTACATAGCAGTTATTGAACACGTTGTAGTCTTCCAAGTAACCAACAAGACCGCCGACGTAATCGCAATTTGTATCGCCGTCTATGTTGATAGAAGCGTTGACAGCAACGTTTTCGAATACGCTGTCATTGTAAATACAGCCAAACGCGCCGACATCATCGGCTTCGTATCCTATATTTGTGATTTCGATAGTACCGTTCCATTCGGTATCATAAACATAAACAGTATAATCAACGTAACCGCCGATACCACCAATGTCATAAGTTTCGTATACCGAATCAAGCGTAATATCGCACTCTACGTAGCAGTTATCTATGGTTGCATACGTTGCATAGCCGAAAAATCCACCGACGTTGTCGATAACATCGAAATCTTTTGCGGAAATACTGCCATAAAGTTCGCAGTTGCTAAAGCGTGCTTCGGAAGAATCCCCGACAAACGCTGCGAGTCCATAGATTTCGTAAACATCATCGCTTGCGACATAAGAAATCTCGGATTCGATAGTCAAATCGTTGAAATACACGGTGTCAGCCTCCGATATAAACATATCGGAAAGACCGGAGATGGTATGACCGTTACCGTTTACGATCAACAATTCGTTATTATCTGCCGATGCAGGATTCCATTCCTTGCCGGTCATATCAATATCGGCTTTGATTTCTGCGCGTATCGTTTCGCCGAATTTGTAGTCCGAAAGGTCGTTACCGAACGCGATAAGTTCTTCTGCGGTGGTGATTATCACTTCGTCAACGTCAATCTCTTCGAGATAAACGGTAAAAGTCGCATATTCGTCGCCGAAAAGCGGCTCTTCATTATCATCTTCGCAATAGCCCCAGAAAAGAAGCTTATAGTTTCTCGTTTCGGGTGCGACAAAGGTTAAATCAACAGTTGCTACGTCTTCAAAAGAATCGCTCGACATCGCCACCTGGTTTTTCATATCATCGCCAAATACAGCGATAGCGCGGTCGATATAATCGATTTCTTCGCTCTTTACATCCGCGATAACGGAAATCTTGTACGCTTTGCCTTTTTCGAGATCGGCGTTAAAGCCGTTTGCATATCCCCACCAGTCGTTATGTGCGATAAAAGGATCGGTTTCTGCGGTGGGAATTTTCGTTTCGGTATCAAACTCGAGTTCGGTGCTGTAATCAACGTTTGCTGAATTGCCGTTATAGAATAATACCGAACCCGTAGTGCCGTCGAACAGCTCATTATATTCCTCGTCAAGGCAGACGCCCCAAACGAGAAGTTTGTAATATCCGCTATCGTTGATTTCGACGGTATAACAAACGGTCACTTCGGATGTTTCCGCCCATTCCGTCGTATAATCATAGTACTCCCAGTCGAACAAAGCATCCTCGGGGAACAGTGCTATGGCTCTGTCGACGTATGTCGCATCTTCGTTAGAAACGGTTACTTCAAAGGTATAAATTTCACCTTGTTGGAGATAAACGGTAAATCCGTTTGCGCAACCGTCCCATCCAATGTCGGAAATGTCAACGTAAGGAGTATCTTCGGTCACTTCGAATTCAGAAACAACATTTTCCTCTAATTCGGTGTCAAAATCGATGTAGCCGTTTAATTTGTCAACATCGAACAATAAGCCGATTTGGGTGTCGGGCAATTCGACGCCTTCATCATCTTCGGCATAACCCCAGACAAGAAGGTTGTAATAACCGCTTTCATCGGGAGTGTAGCGCAAAACAACTTCACATTCTTCGTTGTCACTCTGTGCGGTTTCAACCGCGAGGATTTGTTCCTCGGACTGAATATTGTCGGGATAAAGCGCGATGGCTCTATCGACGTATACCGCCGAGCTATTATATGCGTATGCAGCAAACATATAAGGCACGTCTGCCTCGAGGTATACGTGTCTGCCGACAGCATATCCGCTCCAAGCTTCATCAGAGGAAATATCGACCTCGATATACATATCGGAGTCGGACATTGTGTAATCCTCCACGGTTGCGAGTTCTAACTCGGTGGCGAAATCGACATCAAACACTTCGCTTGCTGCGCTGACTGTCAGAGGAAGTACGCCAAGAATCAGAACGAGGGAGAGAACTAAACTCAATACTCTTTTCATTGTGATTTCCTTTCTTTTTTATTTTTTTATTTACACAGCCGGTGATTTTATGTCACCGCCAATGTTTTTAAATTTTTTATTTTACTTTGTAAGTACCAAGCACGATACGTTTAACAAGAACGTAGTCGGTAGCATCAACGTCGCCGTCTGCGTCAATGTCCGCAACGACTTGCTGTTCTTCGGTGAGATTGTATGTTTTCAAAACTGCACGTTTTACAAGAACGTAGTCGGCGGCATCAACGTCACCATCGGCATCTACGTCGCCGAGAACACCGTCAGGAGTATCGTCGTAGGCAATCAAAACATAACCGCCGTTGCCGTTAAATACGTTCGCGCCGAATTCGGTATTATAACCGCCGTCAACAGAATCGTTGGGGATATACAAAGCGATATCGCCCTGTGCATCCTCGTCAACTATAAAGGTGAAGTTGAAAACGAGCTTGTCATCCTCGGTGATAGATTCGCCCTCAACAACGGTAGTCAACGCACTAACCTTCACAATGCCATTGTTTGTGGGTACCGCTTGCAATCCGCTGTTAAAGTCTTCCTCGGTAAGGTCCATAAAGTCGCTCTCTATGGTTACACATTCTTCCCATTGCGTTCCTTCAAGAGGCTTGAAGTCAAGCGCACATCCGTTACCGTTATCGCGTTCATTGATATCGTTAGTGATAAGAAGTTTGGTGTTATCGTAATACAAATCAAACCTTACAACCGTAAGCCCTTCGGGGATAGTTATGTTATTTACCGCTACGCTAACGGTAATTTCATCACCGGGTTTGTACTTTTCGGGCGCTTTAAATTCAAGCTCGAATCCGGAATCTGCATTCGCTTCTCCGACCAACGCGCCATAATCAACGTCAACAGTCTCTGCAGAAACAGCAGGCAAAACCGTCAGCACAACGACCAACGAAAGTATAATAGGCAGAATTCTTTTCATGACCATTCTCCTTACTTTTATATGACAAACTTTGGTTTGCTATGCAAACTATAGTTTTGTGCCGCAATTCATGCAAAATGCGGAATCGTCGGTCACTTCGGCATCGCAGTTGGGACACTTTCTAGGAGCGACGGGTTGCGCTTCAGGTTCTTTTACTTCCGCTTCGGGTTCTACGATTTTTGTTCCGCAAGAACCGCAGAATATCGTGCCTGCAGCAACTTCTTTTCCGCAGTTGGGACAAAGTTTTTCGCCCTTGAGCTTTCTTTTTTGTTCTGCACATTCATTGATTTTCAAAAGTAAATCCTTAATTTGATTTACCATATCCTGCAATTCCGACTCGCACGAATCCTGATGAAGTTCAAAATACTTTTTGCCGAGTTGAGTCTGCAAATTTTCGATACCCTTTTCGTAATCGGATATCATGCTGCTAAGCTTCATTATTTCGGCTGTGTCTTTCGTTTTTTGCATTACACCCTGACTTGTTTGCGATATCTTCTTTCCTAAATCTTCAAAAAATGCCATAATTTTTTCCTCCTGTATCTTAACAAACACAATGGCAATTGTGTCATTTAATCTTACGATGTTACTCTCTTTTTTCATTATATCACCATTTTAACAAACTTTCAATAATTTTACACAAAAAAACAAGTTCCCTATTTTCAGGAAACTTGTTTTTCTATTTCTCTAATTATTCGATTTATTTGCCTTGTTCAAGAGCCAAGGTGACGGTGGTTGCGTCGCAAACTTCGCTAGGTCCAAAGTATTGAATAGCACCGGGGTAAACGAAGCAGGTGTTTTCTGCCCATTCTGCTCTGTTAGCCTCGAAGAACTTGAAGGGTGCGCCTTCCAAATCAACAAGCGCTTTACGGATAACGGGTTTATCCTTACCGTTTCTTCTTTCGATGTTCATCATCTTGGTCATAGGCATACCGCCTGCAATCCATTCTTCAGCAGGATTGCTGAGGTTGGAAACCTTGGAAAGATATCCGGTGTAGCCGTATTGGATAAGCATGAATGCGTTATAACCGAGGGAGTAGCAGTAGTCAGCATCGAAGTTCGAGGGGAATGCGCAACGGCCTTCGTAACCCAAGAAGTGGTGAAGGGCTGCAAACTTACCCTTGAAAGTGCCCTTTTCCTTACGTGCCTTGAGGTTATCTGCAACAAGCGCAGAGAAGAGCTTTTCGGATTCAATAAGCGAAACCTGAACGTTACCGTGGGGGTCACGTTCCAAGAAGAGCTGTTGCTGGATAGATTCGGGAAGAATAGCGAAAACTGCCATAGATTCCTTGGTCAAGCCTGCTTCGATGAATGCATATTTATCCTTCCAGGTAGGAAGCGCATTGAATTTAGCGGTCTGTTCACCTGCAAGAAGTTCATTGATTTCAGCGATGAGCACCGAGAATTCGGGTACGAATTCAACGATACCTTCGGGAATGATTGCGATACCGAAATTACAACCCTTTTCAGCACGGATTGCAACAGAATCAGCGATATAGTCGGCGATTTGAGCCAAGGACATCTTCTTTGCAGCAACTTCTTCACCTACAAGACAGATGTTAGGACGGGTTTGAAGTGCACATTCAAGCGCAACGTGAGAAGCAGAACGGCCCATAACCTTAACAAAGTGCCAGTATTTCTTAGCGGAGTTAGCGCCACGTGCGATGTTGCCGATGATTTCGCTGTAAGTTTTGGTAGCGGTAGCGAAACCGAAAGAGCATTCGATATCTTCGTTCTTAAGGTCGCCGTCGATGGTTTTGGGACAGCCGATAACCTGAATACCGGTCTTTTGAGCAGCAAAGTATTCTGCCAAAACAGCCGCGTTGGTGTTCGAGTCGTCACCGCCGATGATAACGATTGCGTTGATGCCGTGCTTTTTGCAAACTTCAGCAACGATTGCAAACTGTTCTTCGGTTTCGAGCTTAGTTCTGCCCGAACCGATAATATCGAAACCGCCGCTGTTCCGGAAATGGTTGATATATTCGTCGTCAAAGATAATATAATCGTCTTCCAAAAGACCGGAAGGGCCACCCTTGAAGCCGTAAAGAACGTTGTCTTTGTCGGTTGCTTTCAATGCATCGTACAAGCCACAGATTACGTTATGTCCGCCGGGAGCTTGTCCGCCGGAGAGGATAACGCCGACAACCTGTTTCTTTGCTTCTGCGTTGTTTACACCGCGTTCGAAAGTGATTTCATTTTTGCCGTATGTGTTGGGGAACAAGGCTTTGATGCTTTCCTTGTCGGCTACGCTTTCGGTAGCGTTTCCGTTCTTAACACAGATTTCGGAAATGCCGTTTCTAAGCATACCGGGCAATTTGGGTGCATATTGGTACCTTGCGGTTTGAAGAGGCGAAAGTTTCATTAAAATGACACTCCTTAAATTGTTTAAATTCATAATCCCATGTATTATACCCTATTTTCTGCCAAAAGTAAATAGCATTTTTATTTTTTTGCGCTTAAATGCCAAAATCATATAGAATAAACATTATCACAGCAAAACACCGTCAAAGGGATAAAAACTTTGACGGTGTTTATTGTTTTTTGCTTTTATTATTTATCTGCAATTTCCATCTGCCACAATTCATCTATGCTTTTTTGATTGTCGGGATACCAAAACACGGAGGTCTTGCGATATGTGTCATGAATGGGTTGACCTTTCTCATCCGACTCAACCACAATCTTATTCCATCTTACAATTTTGTATGTTAATGCATTATAATCACGAGTACCGCCATCGTCGTACGAGCCTTGCGGAATTGGCAAGAACAAAATTACAGCTAACACGAATATGATAATTACAGGAATTAAAATTTTCTTTTTCATGATGAACCTGCTTTATTTGTTGCATTTACTCTCCCCAAAACATCGCTTGATACTTGGAAATTTCTTCTATATCGATTTTGTACCAGTCATCTTCAAGCGTGTCGCTTACGGGTATGACACTAATATGGTCTTTGTCGATTTCACAGAGCTCGAGAATCGTTCTCATTTCCTCAATGGTTGCGCCATTGTCGAACAGAGCTTGGATTTCTTCATTTGTCTTTAATCGATTTGTTCCCGTAAGTGCACCGCAACGATAACTACCATCTTTAGTCATCCAAACATATACCTCCACACCTTTCATGCCGTCTACATGCCAGTATTCGGGGTACTTTTCATAAAGCGGATGTATCTGAACTTCTCCAATAGGATAGTCGGTATCTGAGGGTTCTGTGTCAACGAGCAAATCAGCAGGAAATATGGAACGACGTTCTTCCTCGGTAAGTTGTATTGTACAAATAAGTTCGTCGTTATTTGTAATCATTACCGCGCCACAGGTACAAATCGCAAACCTATAATGCCAAGGAATCTTTTCGCGTTCGTTATCAAACATATAAATATAGTGCGAGAAAAGACAATCAGATGTAGCCCTAATAGCATCTTTTCCATCCATTGCTTGGAAGATAGATGTCAAAATATCATGCCTGTCATTGTATATTGTTCCTTTTGACATTTCGGTAATCGGAGTATTCGAATACACAATACAAGGTGTTGTTGCAATTCTTTGGAATCTGAATTTACCGTCCATAATTTCCAAATTCAACATTGATTCATATGGAACATGGTCGTTAAAATGATCATTTTGTTCTCCCACAACTAAGCAAAATATATCTTCATAGCGATAGGAATTCTGCGGAGCGTCGGGATCACAGTTTCCGCTGAGCAAAACATTAAATGCTACATAATACGTTCCGTCTTCAAGATTTGAAAGAGCATCAAACGTAGTTGCAGCCTTCGTATATCCGTTTTCTTTGGGTGAAAGCAAATATACATTTTCCACGCTGCCGTTTACTTGAACTAAATACGATACCTTCTCACTCAAAACAAGTTTTGGTATGACATCTGCATAGATATTCACTATTTCTTTGGTATCAGGCATGTCTGCAATCGATTCAGTAAAAGTTCCGTCTCCGTTATCTATTTTCGACCATAGCAAAGAACCAAAGGGACTGATTGTGTTGGCGCCCGATTTAATCTGAATGTGGCTAACGAGATATTCGGAAGAAAATTCATCCGAAGGATTCTGTTCTCCTTCACCACCCGAAGGATTATTATCTTGAGAATTGACATCACCTTGAGAATCATCTTCTTTAGCGCTTTCGTTGGTTTGCGAGCTTTCGTCATCGTTAGTTTTATTACAAGCCGTCATTGCCGTTAATATCATTATTAAAGCAATCAAAAAAACAAATACACGTTTCATGGAATGCCTCCTTTCACGTTTTCGCAAGACGAGATTAATCCTCGACATAAATATCCGAACGGGACAAAATATCACGGTTATTGAAGGTATACATATCGCCCCATATTTCGCAATAGGTCCTTATACCCTCCTCGGTTTCCCAATTCATATCCTTATAATCGCCCAAACCGCTGCCGATATAATAGCACTTTAAACCGTAACCGGCAAGTTCCTTAATCTGAGCATCGGTAAGACGAACGTAACATGCGGTTCCTGCAAAAACGCCGTTGATTTCTACAGTTATAACTTCTACAGAACCAAACTTGTCCGAAAGCAAGGCTTTTAGGGAGATACGGTCATAAGTGTGAACGAGAACGTTGAATTTCGCGTCTGCGTCTTCGTTCATCGACATCATTATTGCAAGAACTGAGCCTATTTTTTCGTCGTAACCGTCGGGGCGGTACATATCCCCTGCAAATTCGCCAACTGTTTCCCCTTCCGATTTACTTGTATAAATGGTTATCACGTCTTTAGAGGGTTCGGCATTTTCGGGTTCTTTGTACGCGGGTTCTTCAGAAACGTGGGGGTGCCCGATTTGCGCGGATTCGTCTTCGTCCCTATCGTTATCATTTAAAACGAAACTTTCGTTTTGTGATAAGTCTTGGGGAAGATTTACGCTCGGAGAAGTCTCGGGGGATTTATTAAGCACCAAAAGTACGCTTGTTGTTATTACACCGATGCACAAAACTGCAACGGCAAGCCTTAGTGTAAGCTTTTTGTAGGTTTTGAGTTGCTTTTCAACCAAAGCTGTCTTTGGCAGAACCTTATCTGCCGAGGGGAGGGGCAAAGAATCAAATTGCTCCTTTATTTGTTTCTTAATATTCATATTATCACCTTAACTGTGTTTTCAGTTTTTCCAAGGCTCGCTGATAACGTTTTTGAACGGTTGTCAGCGGAAGCCCTAAAACTTCACTGATTTCGCGGAATTTCATTCCCGAAACTATCTTTAAAACGATAATCTCGCGGTCATCCTGTTCAAGCGACATTAACGCTTCATCAAGAATAATTCTTTCCGCAAAATCATTGGGTTGTTTTGAAATAACAGTAACGTCGTCTATGCAGACCGAATCCTTTTTCTTTCTCAGTATATCAATGGCGGTGTTTCGGGTTATCGAAAGCAACCACGCACGTGCATTACCGTTTTTTCGGTATGTATTGATACTTTGTATCACTTTAAGAAAGGTTTCCTGCATGGCGTCTTCTGCATCTGCATAATTTCTTAAAATTGAGATGGACAGCGCAAACATCTGACGTGCCATACAATCATATATAACGGTAAGTGCGGTCGTATCGCCTTCCGCAAGTTTGCACAATGCTTGATTGCAACGAATGTTGCAGGTCAGATTATTCACGTTAACACCTCCTTAAATTTATGCTTCTACTCATAATACGAATCAAAGCTACAAAAATGGACAATTAATTCAAAATATTATATCATACATTCACTCGCCGTTTGTTTCTTAATGTCATCTATAACATTATAACATTTCAATATACAAAAAAGCAACCGATATCAGACCGGCCATATAAAAAGGAATCGGGGGGTGCACTCGATTCCTTTTTTGTTATATATTATTTTTGTAATTTTGCCATATCGTTTTTACGAATTTCCACACGTCTTACCTTACCGCTGATAGTCTTGGGAAGTTCGGTGACAAATTCAACGATTCGGGGATATTTATAGGGTGCTGTATGTGTCTTAACGTATTCCTGAATTTCTTTTTTCAGTTCGTCTGTACCTTCAGTACCTTTTACCAGAACTATAGTTGCTTTTACAATCTGTCCGCGAATTTCATCGGGGACGGGAGTGATGGCGCATTCCAAAACGTAAGGAAGTTCCATAATTACGCTTTCGATTTCGAACGGCCCGATACGGTAACCCGAGGATTTAATAACGTCGTCGATTCTGCCGACATACCAAAGATATCCGTCTTCGTCCATACTTGCTTGGTCACCGGTATGGTAATAACCGTCGTGCCAAACTTCGCCCGTCTTTTCTTCATCAAGATAGTATCCGATAAACAAACCGCAAGGCACCGTATCTTTTGTACGAATGCAGATTTCGCCTACGTCGCCGGTCTTACATTCGTTTCCGTCAGGGTCCAAAAGCACAACGTCGTAAAGAGGACTGGGTCTGCCCATAGAGCCGATTCTGGGTGTAGAGCCTACAAAGTTGGCAATAGAAAGCGTTGTTTCGGTCTGACCGAAGCCTTCCATGATTGTTAGTCCGGTTGCCTTCTTGAACTGATTGAATACCTCGGGGTTAAGCGCTTCGCCTGCAGTGGTCGCATATTCGATAGAAGAAAGGTCGTATTTCGACAAATCCTCTTTGATGAAGAAGCGATACATAGTAGGCGGTGCACAGAATGTAGTAATTCCGTATTTCGCAAACATCGGCAAGATATCTTCAGAACGGAATCTGTCGAAGTCGTATGTAAATATACCTGCCTCACAGAGCCACTGACCGTAAAGTTTACCCCAAAGAGCTTTGCCCCAACCCGTATCGGAAATGGTGAAATGCAAGCCGTTCGGATTTACATTATGCCAATGCTTTGCAGTAGGATAGTGGCCTAACGCATACTTGTAAGAATGGGTTGCAATACGGGGATATCCTGTTGTGCCCGAAGTAAAAAGCATAAGCATCGGGTCGTTACCGCAAGGTGTATTTTCCGTACGGTAATAGTGAGTGCTGAAACGTTCCATTTCAACGTTAAAATCGTTCCAACCGTCTCTCTTTCCGCCAACCAAAATTTTTAGCATTTGGGGGAATTTAGCAGCAGCTTTTTCCGCCTCGTTAGACACATCGCCGTCAGCGGTACAAACAATGGCTTTAACATTAGCCGCCTTATATCTGTAATCAAAGTCGTGTTCGACAAGTTGATTGGTTGCAGGAATTGCGATAGCACCGATTTTATGTAATGCAAGCATACAGAACCAGAACTGATAATGACGCTTGAGAACCAACATTACGGTATCGCCTTTTTGTATACCAAGGGACTCAAAATAGTTCGCGGTCTTTGCAGAGTATTTCTTCAAATCGCTAAATGTGAATACACGGTCGGATTTATCATTTGCCACCCACATCATAGCAAGTTTATCGGGATTCTTTTCTGCAATAGCGTCAACGCAGTCAAAAGCGAAGTTGAATTTATCGTCGTTTTTGAATTTGATACCGTTAAATACTCCGTTTTCGTCATAGGAGGATTCCACGAAATTATCGGCAACGGTTGTCGCTTCCGCTTCTTTCTCTACCGCCTTAGAAGCTACGTAAGGCACTTCGGGATATTCCTCGCTTACAAGACCGTCTTGAGGATTAAGCACAACCGCATGGAACTCACAACCACCTTCGCTAACGGCAATCATACCGTGCGGAATAAGACTGTTATAAAAAATCGAGTCGCCTTCATTAAGTATATCGACGTGATTGCCGACCTGAACTTTAAGAGAACCCTTAACGATAACGTCAAACTCCTGACCTTTATGCGAATTGAGTTTCATAGGAGCGTTTTGTTCTTCGGGGAGATAAGGAAATTTAACCAAAAACGGTTCTGCGAGTTTTTCTTTAAACTTCGGAGCGAGGTTGTTATACTCAACGCCGTGTTGCTTTAAAATTTTAAGACCTTCGCCTTTTCTTGTAATGGCAAACGAAGTTAACGTAGTGCTCGTTCCGTCAAGAAGGTCAACCACTTCAACACCGCATGCCTTAGCGCATTTGTAAATGAACGTGAAGCTGAAATCGGTTTCACCTTGCTCTAAAGCTTTGTAATCCTCAACGGATACACCGGTAAGTCTGGCAAGTTCGTCCTGTGTGTATCCCTTTGCTTCGCGTAAGCCCTTGATTCTGCCTGCGACTTCTTTCAAACTGTAATCCATTTTTGTTATTTCCTTTCAATTATGGCTGTTTTGATAATGGTTACAAATTTGAATAAAACAAAAACCCGTCTCAAAAGAAAATCTTTGAGACGAGTTATAAACCCGCGGTACCACTCAAATTACGGAAAACTCCGTCACTTTGTGGGTTCAAACAAACCCTTTGCTTTTACGCAGCATTACGGAAGGAGTCTACTTGCCTTTTAGGCTTTCGGTCCTCCGACTCGGAAGTGATAAGTCATTGGAAAGTTCTGCTATTGTCTTGCACCACCCGACAACTCTCTGAAAGCATCACGTTCCGACCGTCTTCGTCATAGTCGTTTTTGTGATATTCAAATTTCATTGTAACGAATTATACTCGCGAAACACCGATTTGTCAATAGTTTTTTGGGATTTTTTGAAGTTTATTCCCTTGTTTTTCTTTTTGACTCAATACGCGAGCACAACACCTCGCAGATAACCGAGATGTATTATGTGAGGAAGGGCACAACGAGATTGAGCTGTTGCGATTTTGCCATTTAATGAGATAAAAATCGTTTGATTTTTTTACTGTAAAGAAAGGGCAACACAATTGCATATACCGCTATGGGCAGCAGCACGCCGGCAACGTTCCATTTAGACCAAACCAATAAATTATATGTGGCATGAAAGGTCATAGCAATGGTCAACAATCCAAAGGTTCCGGCGAAAAACAGCCTTTTTTCCTTGCGCACATACAAAATGCCGCAGCCCACCAAATAGGTGCATAATCCATGAGCTAGACTGCAGGAAACCCCACGTGTTAATGCCCACAGCAGATTTATGGATTGGACAGAATTGATTAAATAATAAGTATTTTCCAAAATAGCAAAGCCGATTCCCAAAGCCATTGCCAAGGACAACACACTTTTCCGTTCATCTGTGAACAACAGCGCATACATCAACACAGGCACAGCTTTCATACATTCCTCGGTAACAGGCGCTACCCTTATGGAAATATCATAAGTGGACGTTCCCGTTAAAGCCAGAACTACTCCGTTAATTTCAGAAGAACAGACCGCCACAAACGCACCAATAAGCATAAACGCCACGGGCAAGCGGGATTGACCCTTTAAAAACGGGAGCATTAACCCCAATGGAACGGCAAAGCAGATGAAAATTATATAGACCATCGCTTGCACCCCCAATAAGCAGTTAATACGGTGGCTGTCAACAGCGCCGAGTGGCACAAAATGGGCAAATCGGTATTCTCACGAGTGAGCATAGCCACCAGCATCAACGGTTGCATCAGACAAAACAGCAAAAGCGCCAAATGAAACAATCGCAAAGCGTTTGCATATTCGCCCAATTTTGCTGGTTGACACAAACAACGCAGGGCATAATAAGCGGTGAGCGCCACAGGAACCAACAACAGCTGTGAATGGATACTGTGCCCGTTGGCGATGTTCCAAATGCCCCAAACAATAATAACTAAAGCGGGCAAACAAGCAAGCACCTTTGTCCAATTTTTTTGGTTATTCAAAGTTTCCTTGGGCTCGGCGAAAAAGCCACAAAGCAAAAACAGAAATGTTCCCGCATACGCCAAATACCCCACATGAAAAGCCGCAACGGGAATAAGTGCCGCATACAAAACTCTGTAAATCGCAGCCAACAGATAGGACCCTGCGGAAAATACCACAATCTTATAAAACAGCCGTGTTTGACGTCTCAAAAGCGTAAAGCCCCCAAAGCAAACGGTAAATATTGCAATTACCAACGCAACGAAGTTCATCATTTATTCCTTTTGCGTATAAAATACTGCACAAACAGCGTTCCGCCCACGCCCAGCGAAATACCAATAAATAAGGTGGTGAACAAAAAAACTCCGTTTTCCTCAAACATTGTAATGATAGGAATAATTAGCATAGTTTCGTCTGTTGAGATATCTTCTAAATAAGAATTTGACTCATCAGCTAACACAGGAACAGCAAAAGAAGCCATTGCCGCAAAGCAAAGCAAAATAACCAAGAAGGATTTTGTAGTTTTGTTCATACAATCACCTCAGTTTTAATATGTTTAAAGTATAACATAGGTAAAATAAAATGTCCATAGCAATAAATTAAAAACACCGCCGAGGAAATCCTCGGCGGTGTTGTTTACAATAAATCCTCAACCATTCATTGAGTTTGTAACAATGTATTGATAATTGTTTTTGCATAAATATGTGTTATAATAAAAGCACACCGGTGATAAACAAACATTGGAGGTGCTTTTATGCAACTTACATTAGGTCGAAAAATACGCGAGCTGCGCAAGCGAGACGGAAGAACACAAGAAACTCTCGCAGAAGCTTTAGGCGTAACATCGCAGGCAATATCCCGTTGGGAAGCAAACGGCGGTTATCCCGATATGGAGATGATACCTGCCATTGCGAATTATTTTCACGTTTCGATCGACGAATTATTTGGATATCATTCCGACCGAGAAGAGAAGATAAAAAGCATTTTAGAAGAAGCAGATAAGGTTATTAAAAATCAAGGATTTTCATATTACCAAGGAAGTCTATCGGGAGAGGTTGAAAACTGTATTGATATGCTACGAATAGCTGCCGACGAATTCCCTAACGAACCGAGAATACTTTCAAGGCTTGCGCACGCACTTTACTCGTGGGGATTCAATAAATACGGTGTGAAAACCGACTACGATAGTGAATCAGGCATCTTATGCTACGATACCGAATACAATTCGCAAAACATATATTGGCAAGAATCATTATCTGCATTCAAAAAACTGTTAAAATCAAATCCTTCTCCCAAAGACCGTGAATTGGCAATATGCAGAATGGCATCGCTATATGGACAAATGGGCAAATACAAAGAGGCAAAGGAATTAGCGGAATCGCAAAGCTCTCTTGTGATCGGCAAAGAAATGCTCTTGCCATCAGCAGCCGCAGGCGAAGAAATGATGCAATATCAAGGCGAGCGAATTATGACATTGCTTTGCGAACTTCGCATATCCGTTTCCAATGCGTTGTCTTCTAAGAAAAGCCTTTACAATTCGGAATGCATATCAAAAATGGAATTGGCTCTGATAAACCTATTTGAAACGATTTTTGAGGACGGCAGATGCGGCGCATATCATCAAAATATAGGAAATCTATACATGCGTTTGGCGAATTACGAATCCCATATCGTCGGAGATTTTGAAAAGGCGCTTGAATATTTCGACAAGGGATTTAACCATTACAAAGAATACGAGCGCATATGCATAGAGGGGAATTATTTGTATTCCGCGCCTTTGGTGTCATATTTGAAACCAATAGAAAAAGGCGATTTGCGTACAATCGGAGAAAACTTTTGGCAAAAAGAGGTCAAACATCTTCCCGAGGATTTCAAAACCGAGTTGCGCAAAAACACAAAATACGCAATATGCTTTGAATAGTATGCAAAGACACCGCCGAGAATCCTCGGCGGTGTCTTTGTCTACTAAATCCTTTTCATCAGCAGGCTCTCTATAAATTCTTGAAACGACACAAGAAATACGTTGAGTCATACTACTATTAACATCTCTACATATTATTGCCTCTATTCAAGGAGAAATAAAAGTATGATTATATTTTTTCTTTATGCGGATATGGTTGCTTTATATCCGTCATGTCCATTAAATAATCAAGGCTTGTTTTGTAATACTTGGCAAGAATAAGCAAATTTTCCGTGGTGGGAATAAGTTCTCCGCTTTCGTATTTTGATAAAGTGCTTTGGCTTATTCCCGTATCTATGCTTACTTTTATTTGCGTATAATCGTTTGTAACCCTTATCATCTTAATGTTTTTCATTAAAATTCTCCATAAAATATTCAAAATCCTCATATTTATTATTTCATAAACGCCTATTGACAAATATTTTTATTTTGAATATAATATTCATACGTTGAATATTTGTGATTTGAGGAGGTTATTTATGTCTTTTATTAAAATTTCCGTACCAAATTCGCCCGCTACAGGAGCTGTTCATGTGGATAATGAAGTGTATCTTCATACTCGAGACGGTTCCGTCATTGAAGTCGCTCCCGGCGAACATACCATTGTGGTTTCAGACCGTGACGTTGGCGGTATTCGCCATGGTTTAAAGGCAATAACCGGCGGTGTTTTCGGATTTATTTCCGAAGTCAAAAAGAATATGAATGGTGAAACCGGACGCTCTGAATTTGACATCGATATTCCGGAAGATTCCCTTGTCACTATCACAGTAAAAGCCGACAAATGCAATTATCTTAAAGTTCTCGATTATGAAATAACCGAAATCAACGATGCAGATGTTTCGGTTTTAAAGGAAGCTGCAAAGAAAACGACCTGATTTTCAAATACATAAGGAGTGAATGCTATGGATAAAAACGAATTGAAACGCCGACGCGATGAATTGGCGAAATTTCAATCGTTAATAAAGTGGTCTAACTTCGTTACTAAAAGCAACGGAACTGTCGCTACATACGGAGATGATTACTACGGTAAATTAAACATTGATCATTTCAAAGGTGTTGAAGAAGTATTCCCGGATTTCGCCAATACCATTGTAAAACATCTTGACAACGCTTTAAGCTCTACGACGTTTATCCCCAAATCCGATAACACTTTACACCAAAACGGACAATACAACGTGGAGAATTTTCGGAATATCAAGGAAGTTTGTGTTGCCGGATATTATACTTATGCACTAACCAACCATGGCACAGTTCTTGCCACCAAATTTAAAGACCCTCTGGGCTTTCCTGATAACTCTTATGCAGGCGAGGCCGTTTCTCAGTGGAACAATATAAAACAAATCGCTAGTTATGGATACAAATTTATCGCAGGTGTGCGTTATGACGGTACAGTGGTTACCGCAGGCGCAGAAAACGAATTTTGTGTGTTTTCTTACGGAGTTGAAAATTGCACAAATTGGACAAATATCAAAAAGGTTTTTTCAACTCGTAAGCATACATTTGGTTTAAAAACAGACGGTTCGGTAGTATCAACTGGATTTTGCCCACCTACAAAAGAACAGACTAAACATTATAATACAAATTATAATATGATAGATGTGGCGCACGATTACGGCACGGGCATGGTCGACGGTTGGGAAAACGTTATCGACGTTATACCGAAAGGATATTTTACATACGGATTGCATGATGACGGAACCGTATCTGTAACAGAATATATTCCTATTAACGGAGTACACAACGACCACGGTCAAGGCAATGTATACGATTGGAAAGATATAATCTTTGTTTCTGCCAGCGATACCCACGCCGTCGGACTTCGATATGACGGTACAGTGGTCGCAACAGGCAAGAACGACAAAGGTCAATGCGACGTTTCCCATTGGGAAGACGTTGTTGCTGTGTTTGCTTCATACGGGGTCACTCTTGGCATTAAATCCGATGGCATTCTACTTTGTACCGACGAAGCAATGCTTCAGCATTTCCAAAGAAAAGGTTTTGGCAAGCTTTTTGGTAATATCGATACATTCGACAGCGAACGCGAAGAAGCGAAAGCTAATTATATTGCGAACGGCGGCACGCAATACCGAAACCAGGTAATAAAACAACCGCCCTCAGAACCAGACGACGATACATATGAACCATATTCGACGCCCTCAACCCCCTCCGCCCCGCACAAGAACAAAGATAACGGCGGTTGTTTGGGATTCTTCCGAAAAATTTATCTGACCTTTTTTCTAATATGTCTTGCCATTTCCGTTATTTATCTCCCTATTAAGTTATTTGTATTAGACCAAACGGTAGACGGAATGAAATTCCAACGAGAAGATGACGCTTACGTTTTAATTGGTTTCCACAAAGATGCTGACATAACTAATTTAGTAGTCCCGGATAAAATCAAGGATATGCCCGTAGTAGCGATTAGTGCTTATGCGTTTAAGGAGTGCGACGAGCTAGTAAGCATTACCATTCCCGATTCAGTAAAAATCATAGAGCAACAGGCATTTTATAAATGCAAAAATCTGAAGACTGTTAAAATCGGAACCGGACTTGAACAAATTGATGACAAAGCCTTTTATGAATGTGAAAGTTTAATAGAAATCAATTTACCTGCAAGTCTTAAAGAAATTGGTTACCTTGCTTTTTCCGGATGTACTAATATCAAACAACCCATAAATTACGGCGGAACACGTGAACAATGGAACAAAGTAAATGGCAAAAACAGCGGAAACGGATTTGTTTACAAAGTAATCTGCAAGGATGAAATAATCGAATAATCAAAAAATATTAACAAGGAGGAATAATTATGGCTACATGCGCATCCTGCGAATTCTTCGGCAAAAAAGAAAGCGTTGAATGGTGTTTCCACAAATACAAAAACTGGAGCACCAGCGCGTACAACACCGCTTGCGAATACTATAGCAGCAAATGGTAATTTAAAAACATAAGAGCGTGGGAGTTTTCTCACGCTCTTTTCAATGAAAGGATTTTATTATGAGTACTTTTTATAAAAACGGCAGAGATTTGCTGGAGAAAAATGATTTTGAAAACGCTATTTATACCTTTTCGGAAGGTATAGCAAATGGTGACAAAAAATGTATATACGGCAAAATCGCAGTTCTTGCCAAATGCAAAAAGGATTTTTCGGAATTTATACCGCAGCTTGAGAAAGGCATACCCGATATCATTGCAGATGCTGAAAAAGAAGATGCAGACGCTTGCTTTATAATAGGCAGATGTTTTGAAGTGGGTTTATGCTTACCGCAAGACATAGAAAAAGCATTGCTTTATTATAAAAAATCGGCGCAAAAATGCAATACCGATGCCATGTTTAACATAGGATGCATTCTCATGAGCAGGGGACTTCAAGAAGAAGCTATGGCTAAATACTTTCTTCCTGCAGCAAAATTAGGAAACACAAGTGCCTTGAAAGCCTCCGAGCATTACAAAACTCACAAAAAACGCTTTAATTGAGTCATATCCTCACAGACATAGATAAAGAAATACCGCCGAGAAAGGTCAATGTTGTCGTTCGCGAGCCAAGAGCACATACTTGGGTATATTAGGCCAAACACCTTTCAACAAATTCTACCGTTTTTCATATGCTTTCTATATAAAGTAATAACGAAGGTGCTTTTATGGCTATAAACAATATTTTTGAGCCGTTCTTTTCCCGACGTCCGACGGCATTTTCTCATATCGTCGGAAGCCCCGAGTACAGTTCGATTAGGGGCATCGTACGGTTTTATCAATCAGCATACGGTGTTTTTGTCATCGCACAAATAAGCGGACTGCCCATCGGCAATATGTGTGCAAGTCCAATATTCGGGTTTCATATACACGAAGGTGCGAGCTGTAGCGGCAATGCTGACGATCCGTTTGCAGCTACAAAGACACATTACAATCCAAAAGGCTGCCTACATCCGTATCATGCAGGTGACCTACCTCCGCTGTTCGGTGCGAACGGATACGCATATTCTGCAACTCTGACTAATAGATTCACTGCCGATGAGATTATCGGGAAAACGGTGGTTATACATTCATCACCCGACGATTTTACCAGTCAGCCGTCGGGAAACGCAGGCAAAAAGATTGCGTGCGGTGTAATTATGAGCTAATCTTGATTGCAAACCTTTTTTCTTCGCCACCACTGTTTTTGCATGAAATAACCGAGATGTATTATGCGAAATAGGACAACACCCGACTAAACGGCTTAACCGATGCGTTCTCGCTGTGAGTGTCAATAATTGGTTCGCTTTAAACAAAGAAGGAGTTTCGAATAACGAAACTCCTTCTTTATTCAGTTTGTAATAATAGAGTGATTACAATTCTCGCATTGTGAGTTTGATTGTGCATTCAACAAACCACAAACAGGACAGGAAACCTTTTCCTTTTTATCTTCTGGGAGCTTCACATAAATATCGGTGCCATATAAGTGAAAAACACGGTCTCCTTGCTTGAAGATTTCATCATAATTATTTTCGTTGGAGAACGATGCAGAGCTTACTGTTCTTGTTATAGTTTTACCCTCAGATGTTTTCACAGAAATCTCCATAGTATTTATGGAATAAAATCCTCTGTGAGAAACTGTGCGCGAGTTCAATCTTGATTGTCGTTTTCCTGCTGCCTTGCTGTTGTATCCTGTCGTTATAGTAACCTTTTCAATGATGCCATAAAAGGTTTTGCCCATAAGTTTTAACGGAACTCCCGTAATAAAGCATATCAAAATCACTACTGCAATACAAAATAGTTCTTTAATACGATACAATGCGCTTTCTGCAACAAAAAGATTTTCGCCAAAAAACAACAAGATGATGGCAAAAATTGCTAATAAAAGAACACACGAACATATTCGAATCAATAAATATTTCCTTGCGTATTTTTTCAAATCATCAGGAAGAGTATATTTCATTTCAATACTGCCCTTTAACATAATTTATGTGTCTAATTATACCAATTATCATTTTTGTTGTCAACTGTTACCATATAAAAGGAGCTCTTTGTATAATGCAACAGACGGAACGGTTGGGAACGGAACACAACAAAAAGAAAATGATGCTCAAATGATAATAGGTAGATTGCCATAAACAAAGAAATACCGCCGAGGAATCCTCGGCGTTTTCTCTTTAGTTATCCCATGATTTATAGCAAATGTGTTTTGTTTTGCAACAAGGACATCTGTAAATAAATTCAAAGCCGTCAACAGGAGAATGAGAGGCGGATATTTGCATAACACGTTTCTTAACATAAAAGCGTTGTTCGCATTTCGGACAGTATGCCCAAAATTCTTTTGGGCAGTTCACATATATTAAAATTCCACCAATTATTAAAAACGGCACAGAAAACAAAAAAGCAAACCACCATGGAACCTCATATCGTGTTCCGTCAGCAAAGTGAATTTCACATCCGACAAGGGTAAAAATGATAACCACCAATAATAAAATTACAAAAATTCGTTTTAACATCAAATTCACTCCCCATTATATCCGGTCTTGATTATTTGATAAACTGCAAATAGTAATTTTTTTACAACACGGACACTTTAGAACCTCAGATGTATTTGACAAATTACCAAAATATGAATTTTTACGTTTCGCAGGTTTGAAACGAGTTTTGCAGTATGGGCAAACATATATATTGTTTTTAATACTACGTTTAGTGCATAAAGCTATTACGATAAGCAGTGCGAAAATTCCTACTGCGCCATATAAAAAAGCCATTCAAATCCTCCTAAATCTGGTAATATGTAAGCCAAAATCCATGAATTTTATCATTTTGCATTACAAATTTGATACGCAGACCTAATTTTTCATATTTCAAATAGCTATAAAATAAATTCTTTTCTGTTGAATCTTTATTTATAGTTTCTATGGAGACAAAGTTTCCCAAAGGCGATAATGTATCTTCAACTATGCGTTTAAGCGCTGATAAAGGTGTGTAAGACTGTAATACTTCTGAAAATCTCTCGAAAACAATTTCATAATTTCCAGAAATGAAATTTTCGGTAACATACTTAATCGTTTCATTTAGAATATAAAAATCATTACTTTCAGATTTTGCACAGAAAATATTACCGTCAGATTCTAAAGTCCCCAATGCTTCATCAAGCAATTTTATTTCTTTCGACTTTGAGACTATCATAGCTATTATTTTAGATTTATGCTCGATAATTGCTTGTCTTAAATCATTATCACCTGTTTGTATTTTCTTAATTTGTGATATGTTTAAACCTAAAGTTCTCAGTACAAGTATCTTTTTTATAAGCTCAATCTGATCTTCACTATATTTACGACGATTGGAAAACTCTCGTGTACTCGAAATAAGTCCTTTTTCTTCATAAAATCGAAGTGTTCGTGAGGTAATATTCAACATTTCGCATACTTCCGATATGTCTAATAAAGTTTTATCCTTCATAATGCTTACCTCCTTGACAAGCATATTATATCACTTGACGCAAGGTCAATGTCAAGAGGTTTTATTAAATTTGCAGCTCTTTTGATGATGTAACAGACGGAATGGTTGAGGCGGTTTTGGAACGGATGAAATCGCAACCAATGCTCCAAACAAACGTGCGTCGATATGATATTAGTAATGCCATAAAAATCGGTATAAAAATTGTTAAAAACCGAAAATTTATGCATAGAAAAGAAAAAATCCTGCAAATTCATGCAGGATTTTGGCAGGGGCACTAGGACTTGAACCCAGGACCAACGGTTTTGGAGTGGCTCAAAAAGTCCGAAACCCCTTGAAAATACCGGCTTTTTGCAAGGGATTTCAGAACATCAAAACCCAAAATGCTATGCTCTGATGCTTTTTTGATGCTATGCCCCGAATTTGCTTCATTATATCCCGACTGCTTTTTTGATGCTTCGCAAAATTAAAGGTTGATGCTGTAACCCCAACATCAACCTTTTGATAATACGTAACCGCTCTTTGATGCTCCGCATCCAACACCGAGAACGATATCTCCCCTCTCGGCACTGCCATCTTAACTCTAAATCAACCCTTTGTCAAGTGTCAATTTTTGATATGCTATAGACAAAGAATAAGGACATTGCTTTTTCTCGAAACTTAATTCGACGTTTGGGTTGTTTTATCTATCGTCTGAATTTTCAGAATATTATAATTTAGTTCTAACAGATTCATAAGAGTATAAAACATATAAACACAATCTCTTGCAATTTCTATGAGCGCTTTAGTTTCTGTATGGTTTTTCCCCTTATGTTCATCTATAAAAACTATTGTTTGCTCAATAAGGTTTTCTTCATAATTAAAGTGTCCTATTGAGTTTCGAATATGGTTTTCTATTACATTATCTATCAACCACGAAAAATCATCATTGTCGGAAATCAATTCCTGATAGATTAAATACTTTGAACTGTATTTATCAATTTTAGATTTAAAATCATATTCTCCAACTATAAAGCTATCAATGTTTTTTCTTGCACGAATGTTGTTTAGAGCAATTATTCGCGGAACGTTATATAAAATGAATTCATACGAATCTTGATAGAACGACTTAATATCTTCGAAAGATAATGTAGAAACACCTAAATCTTTATAACCGGTAATCTTCAAGGTGTTAAAGACAGGTAAAAATTTAGGATACATATCCAAGAAACTCTTAATTAGCTGCAAACCTTTTCGCTCAAGTTGCTTTGTATAGTCAAAATCATAAAGTTTTGTGATTTTTTCAAATTCTTCCTTTTGATTTGACACGAGTTTTAAAATTTTACTGCCCAACTTTGAATACTCTTTTGGAACACCTTTCGGTAAAATCTTAAAACTGAAATTAATCAGATCGTGGTGGACCGATATCATACAATTGATATCTGCGGGAAATTCATCGTATTTTACTGAAAGGCGAGGATACAAAACCTCATACTTTTCATTATAACAAAGGTCAATATTTACTTTGTGATTATTCCAATCCTTTTCCCAACACTTGAAGAAATTATAAAATCTTGTGTTTTGATTATGAATCCCATGTGGATTGAGAGTTTGTCTCATATACGGAGTTAAAATATATTTATCGCTATTATCCAATTGAATTTTATTAGTTGACAAGTCGGGAGATAATTCGCATACATATTTGCACTTATCTGTATTAGTTTTCTTAGCATTATTTAACTTCATATCGTAATGCCAAGGCATAGTTTCATCATCTTCTTTTCCATAATGCCAAACGGTTTGCAATGAACCGCTAATTTGAGTCTTGCATTCTGGGCACGAAAACTTTATCGGGCATTGAATTTCAGAAACTTGATATCTTAACCTTATAGTACATTCGCATACTTCGCATGCGATATAGAAATTTTGAACCATATAATTACATATTCCTTGTTCTTAAGTAATGACGATGATACTTATCTATACAATATGTGCA